>JBBSJX010000060.1:0-14160 GCA_038256825.1 Chitinophagales bacterium | reverse complement strand
TTCTTTACATTATAATTTTCTCTCTTTCCGCTTTTAACATACTATCCGCTGTCCGGCCATCCGCTTCTCCCATCTTATACATTTACCATAATGTCTATTACTTCCAGGTTTTCAACATAAGTAAATATTTCGCAGGATTTTACAAAAGCGTTGGGTGTTTTCTGTTCTCCTATACCCATAACAAATACTCCTTCTTCCCTTATACGTTTTGCAAGACCGGTATAATCGCTATCGCTTGAAACAATGCAGAATCCATCTACCTGCCGGGCGTGAAGAATGTCCATTGCATCTATTATTAAAGCACTGTCGGTAGAATTTTTACCCGTTGTGTACGAAAATTTTTGAATGGGGTTGAACGCAATATCATTTAAAATGGTTTTCCACTTATTCATTTGAGGGGTTGTCCAGTCACCATAAATTCTACGCACAGTAACTTTTCCATATTTTGAAGCTTCCTCCAATATTAAATCTAATATTTTGGGTTGGGCATTGTCGCCATCAACCAGAAGCGCAAGCTTTTTAGTTTTTTCCATAATAGCGTTAAAAGTAGTATTTAAAAATAAATTATACTGCCAGCAAGGTCCGGGTTATTAATCCATGCTCACCTGACAACCGCATGCGGTAGGCATTCATTGCTGTTTCGCCCAGTTTTTTAATTAACCTGTAATTAACCACTGCACCTACCGGGGCACCTATAACGGGCACCAGTTGTGCCATTTTTGCAAGATCAATGTAATCGCGGTATTCCTGTTGAAATGATCGCCAGTCAAATTGATGGATATCATCGGGGAGCAGTTTGCTTTGATGTTCCCAATCGCTCATATGAAGAAAAACTTGTTTGCGCTTTTCCTGGCTTGAAAAAGCCAATTGAAAAATATAAAGAATGTAAACCCTTTCTTTATAGTCCTCTACATTAAAGCCATATAACGAGGCTATTTCAAATAACAATTTAATTTTAATTCCCAGCAACAGCGGAAAATCCGCTATTCCCAGTAAAATACCACCAGCCCCGGTTATGCCACCTTCGGCCGCGGCGGTTTTTTTATATAAATTTATTTTGTTTTGAATAAGCGATTCAGTTATTTTAAGATTACCATTTAACCTGGGTTTTGCAGTGGTATACCCGGCTCCAAACAAAACCAAACGCGACATTTGTTTTATTGCAGCGGTTATTGCCTTGTGAACTTTTTCAGGAATGAATTGGTTTAATTTGGATTGTATTTTTTTAGATAGGCTATTTAAAAAGGAAGGACTTTTCATCATTTTTCTTTTCCATTGCTCCAGTTCAAAATTCGCCTGCCGTTCATAATGGTCAATTTTATCAAACATTTTTCATAAAAGTTTAGCTTACTGATTGTTTAAATCTTCAAAACTTAGATCCAAAAGGTCAAATTTTTGAGATGAACCTTTAAATGAATAATGCCACCATTCTGTTTCTAACGATTCGAAACCTACTTCTTCCATAACCGCCTTTAACAAAGCCCTGTTTATTATTACCTTTTTTGATAGATGACTATATCTATGGTGTGCTTTTTCTGAAAAATCATCAAAACTGGTTGGCATTTCACATTCTTTACCAGAATTTATGTCAACAAGAGTAACATCTACCGCGCCTCCTCTATTATGCCCACTTCCTCTGGCCGGGTCAGCAGCATACCGGGAATCGGGTACAACTTTCCACATTGCTATTGTAACAGCATATGGCCGATAAGCATCGTATATTTTTAAAGTTAATCCCCTGCTCTTCAACAAATTAATCGCGTCATATACAGCCCTGGCAACGGGTAATCGCAGGTAAGCCTTAGGATGTGAATAAAGAATTTTTCCAGTAAAATTATCCACAGTAGCATATTTAAAATCTGTGTAATAAGTTGGCAAAAATCCATGTAAAGCAATCATTTGTTGGTTTGTATCTAACAAAGTTGTATTCTTGTAAACATCAATAGAAGAGATAACCGTGAGGTTTTGGTTATTTTTTGGCATTATTGTTGCCTTAAGGGGCAAAATTGTAAAAATATTGGCGGTTGCAAAAACACAACCAAGACAATAAAATATTTTTTTTGATAATTTCATTGTGAAGAATGACTTTTTTTTGAAATTACTAAATCTTTGGATTTATGAATAGAATCTTATTATTTCTCTTATTACTAGCTCCAATTTCACTTTTTGCGCAGAAAAAAAACCCTACCGAATTGAAAGGTATAGGGAGTTTTTATGCAACCTATTTCAACGGTCGTCCAACTGCTACCGGCGAAACCTTCAAGCATTCTAACTTTACCGCTGCAAGTAATAGTTTCAAATTCCAATCATGGGTTAAGGTTACTAACCTCGACAACAATAAATCAGTTATCGTTCGCATTAATGATCGGATGGCAGTTAAAAGTGCCAAAAAAGGAAGAATTGTTGACATGACCAAAGCTGCTGCAAAGCAACTTGGTGTTGGTATATCTGGATTGATCCGCGTTCTGGTAGAAATTGTTCCCTCAAACGAAATCCCATAATTCACATATTGGTTTAACTCCGCTATTTTTTACGATAGTGCACGAAATTATATCGTAGAAAATTAAACCTTTATGAAGAAACTACTACTTCTATTTTGTATAATAGGTGCAACGACCTCTTTTGCGCAATTATCCAGTTACAAAAAACAACCTACCCTTACGGTAAATGTTCTCTGGGATGATTTTAAATCTGCCCGCTTAATTAATGAGCAATCCTTATCATCTGTTTTAAGAGATAAAACGTTTAGCTCCTTAGGAAAAATGAACAAAGGTCTTTCAGTAGGTTATTTAAATGGAATTACTGAACACATTGATTTTAGGGGAAATTTAGGTGCTACTATTATTAAGTATCCCTTTAAAAACCGGCCAACTTCAAATTTTGAAGATTTTTTATTTGAGGCCAGTGCAAATATCAATGTCAAGTTATTGACCGACAGGTATGCAGTTAATCCTTACTTAACAGCTGGTGTGGCCGCTTCTAAGTTTGATGTTTACTTTGGGGCCTTAATTCCCGTAGGTGCTGGTTTCCAGTTTAACCTGGGCAAAGACCAGTTTTTGTTTACCCAGGCACTATATAAAATAGGTATTACCGAACTTGCCAGTAACCATTTTAATTTCTCATTAGGATTTGGCGTAGGTTTAAAAAATAAGAAAGCAGAGCCCATGTTACCGCCACCACCCCCACCGGCACCTAGCGACAGGGATGGCGATGGTGTAATTGATGCTAACGATAAATGCCCCGATGTAAAGGGTATTGAAAAATATGATGGCTGCCCAATTCCCGATACTGATAATGATGGTATTAACGATGAAGATGACGCTTGCCCAACCGTTGCCGGAACTGCTAAATACAAAGGATGCCCGGTACCCGATACTGATAAAGATGGTGTAAACGATGATAACGATGCCTGCCCTACTGTTGCGGGATTTGCACGTTACAAAGGTTGTCCCATACCTGATACAGATAAGGATGGTGTTAATGATGAAGAAGACGAATGTATCAATCGCCCGGGACCGGTTAGTAATAAAGGTTGCCCTTTACCTCCAAAACCAGAGGCAATTGAAGCTGTAAATATGGCTGCAACGCGCATCTTCTTCCAAACAGGAAGTGCTAAGTTGTTACCAAAAAGCTATACAGCGTTAAAACAAGTGGTTGATATAATGCAAAAAGAAGAAACACTTGGATTGGATATTGAAGGGCATACCGACAACACCGGTTCAGATGAATTGAACCAGAAATTATCGGAAGATAGGGCCGCTTCGGTTTATAATTATTTAAAAGATAATGGCGTAAGCGAAATCAGGTTGAGCTCAAAAGGTTATGGCGAAAGCCAACCTAAAGCCGATAACAAAACTGCTGCAGGTCGTGCCCAAAACCGTAGGGTGGTTATGACTTTGAAAATTTTATAGGTTTCATTTCAAGAATTAATAAAAAAGCCTCCAAATTCAGGAGGCTTTTTTTTTGGACTATTGTTAGGTTACCAGCGTTAAAGTCCTGGTCATCTTCGTTGTAGCTTGACCGCCTACTGGCGGTTCACTCACTTACACTTTAAGTAATAATGGCAGCAAAATGCTATATTACTTACCTATCTATTCTATCTATACAATATTTCCTCATTGTTATCTTTCAATATTCATTTTGGGATTTTTGTTGGTAGATGTTATATTTAATTACCAAAAACTAAAAGGGAAAGCGTAAGGTTAACAAAAAACGCTTTTTTGCTAATTATTTAAGATCAATAAAACCAAACTATGCTAACATTAAACTTTTCACCTTTTCCATCCCTTGAAACAGAACGTTTAAAATTAAGAAAGATAACAATTGAAGATGCTGAAGAAATATATTTTTTACGTTCGGATGAAAGGGTAAATAAATTTTTAGACAGGCCCAAAGCCAACTCCATTGAAGATGCCGGCAATTTCATAAACCAGATTAGAAGCCGCGGCAGTAATAACGAATTATTGTATTGGGCCATAACACAAAAAAAAGATTGTAAGCTTATAGGTACTGTTGTATACTGGAATATTTCGCAGGAAGAACATACCGGTGAAATAGCGTTTGAATTGCACCCCGATTTTCAGGGTAAAGGTTTAATGCGCGAAGCCGTGGAAAAAGTTGTGGATTATGGTTTTAACAAAATGGGATTTGAAGCTATTGAAGCTTACCCGGAGGCTGATAACGAAAAATCAATTGTATTGTTGGAAAGAACAAATTTTAAAAGAGATTCTGCCCTGAAAGATGCATTAGAACATAAATTGGAAAAGCTGAATACCGTTCGCTATTTACTTACCAAAACTAACTGATACGGTTATTGATGTTTTTAATTTTTTAGTTGCGATTTGTATTTGCTTATTTGGCAAATACAAATCGCAACTTTTTTATTATAGATGGCCGGATTATTTGCGTAAAGAACAATAGTACAAGAGTGCGACGCAAGTAAAGTTTAATAGCACTACCCTGCCGGCTCAATAAAACTCTTTCTTTATTCCACCAATAATTAAGTTTTAAAACAAACGCCCGGTTGCGCACAGAGAATGGTGCCGGGTAATAATTATCGGTATACACCAAAAAGAGGTCGGACGCCGGCTTATAACGCCATTGAAACCTGCTGTTTAAATTAATGTTTTTAGACTGCTGGTTGTACTGGAAAAAAGTGGAGAAAAATAGTTTGTTGGTAAACGTAACATCCAACTTAGAACCAACCAACCAAAACTCCGTTATACCGTAAGGTTGCGGCAATTTAATATGGTTGTAACTGGTATTCAGCATCATACTTACATAAGGCTGAATGCGGTAACCAATTTCGGCGGTTACATTGGTACGGTTACCATTTTGATAATAACTTCCTAAACGCGTATTAAAGGAGTAGGTGAAAACACTTTGTGGCTTGGAGGCATATTCGGCAAATATTCCTTGCCAGTAATGCTCCGTTCCCCTGGCAAGGGTATCTTTTCCTGAATTGGTTGGATCGAATGGCTGTAACAGTTTTACATACTCATTAAAATAAGACAATGACATATTATTGGTCTTTCTAAAATTGACCGCATAAGTGAGAATATGTACGTAATCGGTTGATTTGAAATTTGTATTAAAATAATTGATAGAAGATAATTTAGGTCCATGGCTAAGTATGGTTCCTTTACTTGGAAAGAATAACCTGGAAACTACCGGGTTCAATTTAAAATAATTGGTGCGCGGCACATATCCTACTTCTGCAGTGTAATTTCTTCCTACCAATTCTTCCTGTAACGAAACTGTCCATTTACGGCTATTGTATTGAAGGTTTGCGGCATGCACCACATCGTTGCCTGATTTGCCCGGCGCAAACGACTTCAAAATAAAAGCCTTGCCCGTCCATACATTATTTGAAGAAGCCAGGTTGTACTCAAGGCCCAGGTTTCGGTTATAATTATTGTAAACAGGTTTAGTGGAATCTGTAGGGTTATAATTAATGGATTGTTTATTTACAAACAAAACTCCAATATTTGAACGGGCAAAAACCTTGCGTTGTAATGAAAGAATTGCAAAATTCTGATCGGGCAAACCTGTTTTCTCAACATTATCCGTTTGCATATCCATAACACCAATACGCCAGTCTTCATTTAGCTTTCCGCTCATTCGGGCACCTGCTTTAATGGGTACGCCCAGGCCAATACGCCGGGAGAAAAACGGGCGAATGGAACTGTAACCAAAATTGGCAAACAAGTCGCCATTTTCAAGAAAGAATTGCCTGCGTTCAGGAAAAAACAATTCAAACCTGTCCAGGTTGGTCACCTGCCTGTCTACTTCCACCTGCGAAAAATCGGGGTGAAAAGTAAGGTCGAGGTTTAAGGCGGAGGTTAGTCCTATTTTAACGTCGGCACCTACCTTTTTTTCAAAATTGGGTTTTTTGTTATTGCCATAAGTTTTAAAAGCTTCGCCCAACACATAAGGTATAAACGAAATGTTGGTTCCGGGATCTGGTGGTGGATTATCCCATACTAAATTTCCGGAATATGCAAGAGATGCGGTAGGAAATTGGCGAGGCACCGGTGTCCACGACGATTTTTCCGTAGTTTTTAAATCGAGCCTGCTAAAATTAATTCCCCATTTGGTAATCCCTTTCTTATAACGAATGGTTTTAAAAGGCAAAGCCATCTCAAAAACCCATTTCTCCTCATCGTTTTTTACTGATGATGTCCACTTATTATCCCAGTTTAAATCTACCGAAGCACCATTGCTCATGGTTCCATCCCATTGTGCCCCTTCGGCATTGGCCCCAAACGAAAACCCATTGGTCTGGTCATCAAAAGGATCCATAAACAAAAGGAAATTATCATTTTTCCCAAAGCTAAAATCTCTGCGTAATGACTCTACGAAATATGGACCTGCCACTTTATTATAACAGGTAGCCACCAGGTAAATATTCTTATCATCATATGTCATGCGCACCTCGGTTTTAACCCTGGCCAGGCTGGTATCCATGGGTAAAACCATATGAAAATCTGATGTTTTATCGGCCTGTTGCCAGGCAGCTTCGTCCATGATTCCATCAATTTTTATGGGAAGCGATGTTTTGCGAATATGCAGTTGAAAACGCTCATTCTTTTTCTGGGCAAATAATGAAAGAGTACTTGTAAGTAAGAGGGAAAGAAAATATATAAGTTTCACAGTGGTTACAATCTTTTGCAGGTGGTGTAATACCAGGACGCTAAATTAGAACTGAAATTTTTAGGCACCGAAACTAAGATAAAGTACCAAGTGTAAAAATTCTTTTCATCATTAACCCAAATGTTCAACATTTAAAAAGTTGTTATGTTTTTTCGCTATTATAATTATCCACATCATCAGCAAAACAAAACCTGTATCTTTTGACCCAAAAAAAAATCTCGAATGACTTTTAACGACCAGCCATCAAGAAGGAAATTTATTAAAAAAATGGGGGGCTCGGCCCTTTTTTTAGCAGCCAGCCCACTAGCAAATTTTGCCGCCGAAGCAAACGAAGAACGAACCATCCCCTATACAAAAAAAATTACCGCAAACGATACTATTCGTGTAGGTGTAATTGGTATGGGAATAATGGGTTATAACGACATTAAAACAGCACTTAAAGTAGCGGGAGTTGAGTTTGTTGCAGTAAGCGATTTGTACCAGGGCAGGTTAAACCATGCAAAAGAAGTTTATGGTAAAGATTTATTTACTACCCGCGATTACCGGAAAATACTTCATCGCAAGGATATTGATGCAGTTATTATTGCTACCAGCGATAACTGGCATGCACGTATAACTAAAGATGCACTTGCAAACGGAAAAGCAGTTTATTGCGAAAAGCCTATGGTGCATCGCATAAGCGAAGGCCTGCCTGTAATTGCAGCGCAAAAAGCCAGTAATAAAATTTTACAAATCGGCAGCCAGCGGGTAAGTAGTATTGTTTATGCAAAAGCTGCAGAACTATATAAATCCGGAGAAATTGGCAAGTTGAATATGATTGAAGCTTCGTTTGACCGCCAAAGTGCACTGGGGGCCTGGGAGTACACCATGCCCACAGATGGCTCGCCTGAAACCGTAAGCTGGGACCGGTATATTGCCGGGATGCCGAAAATACCATACGATCCTAAAAAGTTTTTCTGGTGGCGTAATTACCGGGCCTTTGGTACCGGTGTTGCCGGCGATCTTTTTGTTCACTTACTTTCAGGAGTTCATGTTATCACCGGCTCCATAGGACCGGATAAAATATTTTCATCTGGCCAGCTTTCGCACTGGAAGGATGGCCGCGATGTGCCCGATGTGATGACTGCTATTATGGATTACCCTGAAACTGCTGAACACCCGGCATTTCAGTTATCGCTAAAAGTAAATTTTATTAGCGGTGGCGGCGAAAAGGGTATAATAAAGCTGGTTGGCGATGAAGGAGTGATGGAATTACACGATAGTAGTTTAAATATAAACCATAGCATCATGGCAAAGGCTCCCGGCATTGGTGGATGGGATGCTTTATTCACTTATCCCGAAGCTATGCAGCAAACCTTGCTAAAGCAATACAACGACCGGTACAGCAAGGAGGATCAGAAACGAATAAAAAAAGAAGACTTCACTTACAAAGCACCAGCTGGTTACAACGAACACCTGGAACATTTTACCAACTTTTTTGATTCGGTTCGTACAGGCAAACCGGTTGTTGAAGATGGTACTTTTGGCTTTAGAGCCGCAGCACCCTGCCTGGCATGTAACGATAGCTACTTTGAAAAAAAGATCATACACTGGGATCCCGTAAATATGAAAATTAAAAAGGCATAACAATTACAAAAATCTTTTTGCAAAAAACATAATCACAAAAAAACGACTGTTACCTAAACATTTATGGAAACAGTCTTTTTTTTTAACCAATACTTTACACAAGTCAGGTAAATTAAACTTCTCAGAAAAAAGATTAAATTACAGCATGGTGCAATAGCAAATACAAATCATCCATTATCATTTTTAAAAACAATTATTTATGGAAGACATTCGACCTTTCCCTTCAATTTATTCTTTTAAAAATGTATTCTTTGCATTTGGCAGGGCCGTTTTGGGGATATTATTATTTAGCATGGGGATTAATTTTATTTTTCACGCACCACACCTCGAGGAATTAATCAGCCAAAGCCGGTTTAATTTCAATGCACATATCATATCTTATTATATTAGTATTGCCCACCTTTTTGGGGGGGCTTTTATTATTTTAGGGTTAATTACACGCATAGCTATTATATTACAATTGCCGGTATTGGTTGCTGCTGTTTTGTTCAACATCGAATCCCCGGCCTTTAGCTCTTCGTTCGAATTATTTTTATCCGTAGTAGCACTTGCTTTGCTCATCTTTTACCTTATAAAAGGGCCCGGAATATTTTCGATGGATGCATATAGAAAACGAAATAAACTTTAAATAGCATTCCAAAATTTGTAGCTAATTGTAGGTTTACGCTTCTTCTTTCATAAATAAATTTTTTATTAATCGGCATTGTAATTACTATCAGCATCGTTGTGTCACTCACTTGTACGGCAAAACAATACTTGAATTTTATTACAGGTTAAATATATTTTGCTTAAACCACCTGGTAACCTCATTCAATAAATTAAGGTTCAAATTTTCAATTGAAGTTTTTACCCTTATTTTTGTCCACCCGAAATCATTATCGGAATAAAAATCAATCCATCGAAATGAGTGTATTAGTTAACAAAAATTCAAAGATTATTGTACAGGGCTTTACCGGAACGGAAGGCACTTTTCATGCTACACAAATGATAGAATATGGTACTGATGTAGTTGGTGGTGTAACACCCGGCAAAGGAGGTTCAACACATTTGGACAAACCTGTTTTTAATACTGTTGTAGAGGCCGTTAAAACAACCGGCGCTAATGTTAGTATAATTTTTGTTCCCCCGGCTTTTGCAGCCGATGCTATAATGGAAGCAGCAGATGCAGGTATTGGATTGGTAGTTTGTATTACAGAAGGCATACCGGTGCAGGATATGGTTAAAGTTAAAAATTATTTACAAGGCAAACAAACCCGTTTAATAGGGCCCAACTGCCCGGGTGTTATAACTGCCGACGAAGCCAAAGTGGGCATTATGCCGGGCTTTATTTTTAAACCTGGCCGTATTGGTATTGTTTCAAAATCGGGTACACTAACTTACGAAGCAGCAGATCAAACTGTAAAAGCGGGGTTAGGTATTAGCACTGCAATTGGTATTGGTGGCGACCCGATAATTGGCACAACAACAAAGGAAGCGGTTGAATTATTAATGAATGATCCCGAAACAGATGGCATTATAATGATTGGTGAAATTGGTGGTGGAATGGAAGCCGAAGCAGCCCATTGGATTAAAGAAAATGGTACCAAACCGGTTGTTGGCTTTATTGCCGGCCAAACTGCCCCTCCGGGTCGCCGTATGGGCCATGCCGGTGCAATTGTTGGTGGTGCTGATGATACGGCAGCAGCTAAAATGAAAATTATGACTGAGTGTGGCATTCACGTTGTTGATAGCCCTGCTGATATCGGAATAAGAATGGCTGAAGTTTTAAATAAGAAGTAATTTAAAAAAATTAATAAAGAGAAAAAGTGTCTGCTACAACAGACACTTTTTTTATAACGTGTATTTTTAAAAAGCTCAACAGAGATCAACATGTTGAAAGGAGCGTCGCAAGCAAAGCTTCACACAGAACAATTGCTGGTAACCAAAAAAAAATTGTATAAAAAAGGTGCAAAGCATACACCTTGCACCTTTTCCATTTTTATAAAATCTTATTGGCCTTGAGCCAAAGAATACACTTTTTTACCCTGCGACATATTTAATAGCTCGGTAGAACAAATTTTAAAATCAGCAGAAAGTCGCTTATACAATTCCAATATATCGGTTTGGGTTACCGGCGAATCGCCAATGCTTTCAAAACGGCAGGCATAAGTATTAACCAGGTTGGTGAACACACTTCCTGTAGGCCAAACCTGGGTTCCCCGGTTGCTTATTGTTACCAGTTTAAAAACATTGAGGGTATGTGCTAAACACTTCTGGGCTACTTCAGCGGGTTGCGTATTGCTTTCAATAAACATGTCCACACCAACAATCACTTCTTCTTCGGCCAGCAGGTTCACATTTTCCATCATGGCATTGCCTTGCTCCTTAAATAAGGTTGGGGTTGCTGGCATATCTTCTAAAACAGGCCGCGGATTGTGTGAAGGTAATTTTCCAAAATTGTTGATGATAGCCTCCGCAAATTCGGTTGTATTGGATGAAGGGGTTGACTTATCACCAAAATCGCCGGTATGTGTACCCTGTTCCAACGTATATAAAAGGGCATTTTCAATAATAGCCGCACCTTTCATTAAACCCAGGTGGCGCAACATGGTAATTCCACTTAGCAACAAGGCTGTTGGGTTTGCAATATTTTTACCCATAATATCGGGCGCCGTTCCATGAACCGCCTCAAAAATGGCAATATGGTCGCCAATATTTGCAGAAGGTGCAAAACCCAGTCCACCTACCAGGCCGGCACAAAGGTCGCTGATAATATCACCCTGCAGGTTGGTCATAACAATCACATCAAACTCATGCGGACGCACAACCAATTTCATGGCAAGGTCATCCACAATTATATCATCGGCATTTAGTTCGGGATATTCTTTAGCAATTTCGTAAAAGGTATCAAGGAAAAGGCCGTCAGTCAGCTTCATAATATTAGCCTTGTGGCCGCAGGTTATACGACGGGTTCCTTTTTTCTTCGCCATTTCAAAAGCGTAGCGGATTACCTGCATACTTCCCGGCTTGGTAATAAACCGGCGGCTAAGGGCTACATCGGGTGTAAGCATGTGCTCTATACCACCGTAAGTATCTTCAATATTTTCCCTAACCATCGTAATATCTATGGGAATACCTGCTTTTGAAAAAACAGTATCCACCCCGTGCAACGATTGAAACACCCTGTTGTTTGCATAAGTGTTCCAGGTTTTGCGGGCTGTAACATTAATACTTTTTACACCTTTACCTTTTGGGGTTTCCATTGGACCTTTAAAAAGTATTCCCAGTTTTTCAATTGTTTTTTGAGCGTCGGGGGTCATGCCATTACTATATCCTTTATCAAAAACCCACTTTCC
This sequence comes from Chitinophagales bacterium, assembly GCA_038256825.1. Lineage (GTDB taxonomy): Bacteria > Bacteroidota > Bacteroidia > Chitinophagales > Chitinophagaceae > Segetibacter. The sequence goes on along the minus strand of JBBSJX010000060.1, from coordinate 2,047 downwards.
CATGTCAACCATTTCATATTGTAAAGGGAGTTTTGCAGCATTAAAAATATGAAGCACTGCATCCATAATTTCGGGGCCTATACCATCACCTTTTGCTACGGCAATTTTTGTCATGAAGTTTAGTTTTTTATTAAGTAAGATGGGTTCAAAGGTAAGTAATGCACTTTCAAAACCCTTAGGTTAATCAGCCTACAAATTTATAATATGATTGAAAACAGGAAAAATTACTCTATAATTTTCGCATGTAAAATTAAAATAGCACCAATACAAACACAGATGAAGTGGAAGAAACTTTCATAATAACCAGCGAGCTTAATGTATAATATTCCTGGAAAATAATTTGAAACAATCAATAATTTTTAATTTGTGTGTACAATTATTATAGCTGAATTAAGCATTAAACCTGGGCAGATGTGGTAAAGTCTTTGCATCAGTAAATTTAATTAATGCCTTTTTTCTTTTATTTTTACCAAAAGCCTCCTGTATGATAACAAAACTTTCCGAAGGAGTACAAATAAGCGTTGAAACCTTCTACCAATCAGATTACAGTAATCCTGGCAATAACGAATTTATGTTTGCCTACCGCATTACTATTGAAAACCATAATAGCTTCCCTGTAAAACTGGATCGCCGTCACTGGCACATTTTCGACAGTAATGGCGAATATAGAGAAGTAGAAGGCGAAGGAGTTGTTGGCCAACAGCCGGTAATAAATCCCAGCGAACAATTTCAATATGTTAGCGGATGCAACTTAAAAACTGAAATGGGTAAAATGTTTGGCAAATATTTTATGGAGAACCTCAACAGCAAACAAACATTTGAAGTAAATATTCCTTCGTTTGAAATGATTGTTCCTTTTAAGATGAACTAATAAAAGGATTACCCTAATTTTTAATCAAAAATTTACCTCGGTTTATATTTTGCCTGCTCAAATATGGTTTTAGGGTCGGTAGCCATCAGTGCATCTAATTTTGTCTCCTCATTTTTTTCCATCCATTTTTTTACAATTTGCCAACCAACAAATTGTCCAATAAATCCCGGTGATGCTTCGCCTAACGCAGCAGTTTTGGGGCCATCGCTCATATAATCTTTGGTTATGGCAGGATCATTTTTAAATAGAAGATCATTTTGCAAAAAGAAGGACCAGATAAAAGCCTCGTTATCATAACTACCTTCTAACTGGCTTTTGGTATAACCTGTTTTTAAACTAATATCTGTTGAAGGCATCAGCTTGTCGAGCAAATACAACCTTTTTCCTGCTTCAATCATTTGCTCCACTAATGGCAAGCCTGCACTATTGTCGGGGTACATATCATCCACAATATTTTTAATGGTACTAACAGGAATGTATTCCGGTTCAAACCTTCTTGAAATATATAATGGATACAATTGTTGCCCTGCCTCACTTTGGTACAAGGAGTAATCTTTACCCATATACAATTGCAGACCTACAGCAAAAGCATCGGTCGTAATAATATTTCCATAGCTGTTAATGGGGCCAATGAAGGTGATTAATTTACCTGGCATTTTATATTGCGGAAAATAATACTTCACATGCTTCAGCCCGTTTATTACCTCACTCTCAATTTTCGAAAAATCTGTAAAAACTTTATCGGAAGAATCTTTTATTGGTTTGTAAGACCTTATAAATTCTTTAATACCGTTTTCAACGGCACCTACACTATCCGGATGTGCCGGCAAAGCCAATATATTAAAAACAAAATCCTGTAAAAACCCGGGGTATTTCTGATGCAATTTTTGTAATGAAACATCCACATTTGCTGTATCAATGCTAAAAAAATCCTGGTCAAAACGTTGTAATTGTAAGTCTAATTTAATGTTCGAAACGTCAGGGTCCTTTCTCTTTCCACAGCTTACCACAACAATAAAAAGCAAAACATAAATCAAAATCCTATGCATCATTTCAGGTTTGCGGCAAATTACATTAAGGCGCGAACTTTGATGTTAATTCAAACATAATTACTGAAATTTGAACCATGAAAATTGTACTGGCCCAACAGAATTATCACATTGGAAATTTTGAAGA
>JBBSJX010000059.1:0-14226 GCA_038256825.1 Chitinophagales bacterium | reverse complement strand
TCTCCTTTCAGCCCCGATAGAAACCATCTTCATCACATTTTAATGGACCGTGGTTTGGGCCACAAAAGTGTTGCATTAATTTCTGTTGGAATAACAGGATTTTTTGGCACCCTTGCATTTTTGTTACAAGGGCTTGGAACAACTTATTTAATAGCTCTTTTAATTGGAACCTTTTACTTAGGGGTTTATATATTGTATATCACCCGTACTAAAGTAAGAATGAGGGTTGTTAAAGGTGAAATTGAGGATGACCTTGTAGAAACCCCCAGCAGAAGAATTCGTTTGGTTTCTCTCTTTAATCGTAGTGCAGTAACAGTAGACGAAGAATAAATAATTAATTCAATGATAAATTAAGAGGCAGCCAGTAGGTTGCTTTTTTTATATAAGCAAACAAGATTAATTTTATTTATGTATTGCTTAAATTTACGTGTTTAAAAAAGCTAATTATGACAGAAGAATTGGATATGATAACGGAAGACGCGGAATCATCTATGAAAAAAGCCATCGGCTTTCTTGAGGCAGAATTGGGAAAAATTCGTGCAGGAAAGGCGACACCGGCAATGTTAGATGGAATATATGTAGATTATTATGGTTCACCCACTCCAATAGCCCAGGTTGCGAATATTAATATTATGGATGCCAGAACAATAAGCATTCAACCGTGGGAGAAGAATATGCTTCAACCTATTGAAAGGTCCATCATTGCAGCCAATATTGGAATGAATCCACAAAATGATGGCATAAACATTCGTTTATTTTTACCACCATTAACTGAAGAGAGAAGAAGAGATCTAGTTAAAAAATGTGGGGTGGAAGGTGAGCATTCAAAAGTTGCCATTCGAAATATTAGGCGGGATGCCATAGAGCAGGTGAAAAAAATGCAGAAAGATGGTTTAAGCGAAGACGCCGCAAAAGATGCAGAGAAAGTAATCCAGGATATTACGGATAAATTTATTGTTTTGGTAGATAAGCACCTGGAAGCTAAGGAAAAAGAAATCATGTCTATCTAGCAGTTATTTAAAAAGAAGACAATATTTAAAATATATCAATATCCAACCTGTTATGTGTTGGATATTGTTTTTTTTAGATTAAACCGCTTATCTTGATAAAACAATCTTTTAATTTTCATCATAATAATAAATTATGGCCATCAATATAAAAGAACTTTCAGCGCGTTCTCCTAAGGATTTTGAAAAAGATGAAACCAAAAAGAAAACAGCAGAAATTTTAAATGAACTCAACGAATTGCAAAACCTGTTTTATGCCGAAAGTAAACATTCGCTCTTAATAATTTTGCAGGGAATGGATGCCAGTGGAAAGGATGGATTAATCCGCAATGTATTTACTTCTTTTAATCCTCAGGGTATCTCTGTAACTTCTTTTAAAGTTCCAACCGAGTTAGAACTTTCACACGATTTTTTGTGGCGTATTCATCAAAATGCACCAGCTAAAGGGATGATTAAAATATTTAACCGGTCGCATTACGAAGATATTTTAGTTACTCGGGTACACCATTTAATTGATGATGAAACTGCTCAAAAACGGATGAAGGCTATAAATGATTTTGAAAATTTATTGGTTGAGCATAATAATACCACCATCCTAAAATTTTACCTGCACGTTTCTCAGGAAGAACAAAAGGAACGACTTGACGAAAGAATTGATAATCCGCAAAAAAGATGGAAGTATAATGGCAATGATTTTAAGGAAGCCGCTTTGCGGGAGGAATACCTGGATGCATACAATGATTGCTTTAAGTATTGCGACAAAGTGCCATGGACTATTGTACCTGCCGACCAAAACTGGTATAAGGAACATTTGATTGCCAAAACGGTTTTAAAAGCTTTAAATAGTCTTGATATGAAATATCCCGGCATTAGTGAATAATTTTCATTCCTTAAACCAAAATAAAACAAAACAACAATGAGTTTTTCATCGGAATTTAAAGAGTTTGCTATTAAAGGCAACGTAATGGACCTTGCAATAGGTGTGATTATTGGAGTTGCTTTCGGAAAAATTGTCGACTCCCTGGTAAATGATATAATCATACCTATAGCAGGCCTCATTATAGGACCAAAGGGGTTTGTTAACTCTTATATCCCCTTATCAAATAAAGTAAGTGCGGCAAGGGATGCCGATCCAACTTTGTCGCTTGAAAAGGCAAGAGAAATAGGTAATGTATTGGCCTGGGGTAATTTTTTAACTGTTTGTATTGACTTTTTAATTATTGCCATCGTAATTTTTATGATGGTAAAGACTGTAAACAGGTTACGCATAAACGAACCCGTAACGGTTGTTTTAAAATAAACCTATAGTTTATAGTTGAAGGCTATGTTTAATTGAATGTTTTACCTTTGCCCCATCCCGTTAGATATAACCTTAACGGGATTTTTTATTTTTTATTTTTAATATTTCAGCGTGAATACCGAATCGTACCAGATTAAATTACCACAGTTTGAAGGACCTTTTGACCTCCTTTTATTTTTTATTGAAAGAGACGAGCTGGATATTTACAACATTCCCATTAATAAAATCACCACCGATTTTCTAGCATACATTCATGCACAGGAAAACGTGAATATTGAATTGAGTAGCGAATTTATCCTGTTTATATCAACCCTTATGCGTATTAAGGCAAAGATGTTGCTACCGCGAAAAGATATAGATGCTGCCGGAAACGAAATTGACCCCCGCCAGGAACTGATTGATAAAATACTGGAATACAAGAAATTTAAAGAGGCGGCCGTTGAAATGGCGGAGATGGAAGCCCTGCGCATGTTAATGGTTAAGCGCGGTAATTTAAACAGGGACCTGAGCATTATTGGAGAGCAGGCCAGCGAGGGAACCGAAATTCAAAACGTTACTTTATTCAAGCTGATGAAAGCTTTTGAAAAAGTAATGCAAAAGGTTCACGATCGGCAGAACAAACCTGTGCATACTGTAGTGCAGTATAACTATACCATGGAGCAAAGCCGGGAATATATTTTGGACACCACCAGTCGTGAAAAAACCGTTTCGTTCGAAAAAATATTTGAGCGTTGTACCGACCGCATACAGGCCATTTTTATTTTTCTTTCCATGCTTGAGTTAATTCAACTCAATTTTATGACTATTATGACGGGTGAAGGAATGAATAATTTTATTGTTGAATGGAACCAGAGCCGGGAGGAAGAGGCTGCAGAAATTACAGAAGAAGAAAATTAGGATACCGGTAATAGTTTTACATAGCAAAATCGTTGCAGCTTGACCGACTTTCGGCGGTTCGCAATCACTTTATCATTTGTAATTCTATTCAACTTTTATTTATGTTAAGTTTATAGATCAACATTTCATTTCCCAAAAATTTTTGATCACCATTGGACTATAGTTGAACGGAGCGTCGCAACAAATGCATCATCTATAGCTGATGCTCACCCAAAAAAAATTTCTCGTTCCTTTTTAGTAGCATTTAAAAACCAGGGTTAAACCAATTATAAATAAAAAGCCACCCATGTAGAGTGGCTTAAAATATAATTTAATAGATATTACCCTGCAATTAGTGAGCTAACATTTATTTTATCTTTCATCAATTCTCTTACGGCTGCTGCAATACCTTGCGCATCATATCCACATTCGCGGTGAAGCTCTTTGGGACTTCCGTGTTCCACCAACCTGTCGGGAATCCCCAGCATTTTAACCTCGGCATTATAGCCGTTATGTGCCATAAATTCTAATACTGCACTACCAAAGCCACCAACAACGGTTCCATCTTCAACGGTTAGCACCTTGTCAAATTTGGTAAATACTTCGTGAAGTAAGGCCTCATCAATCGGTTTTACAAAACGCATATCGTAATGCGCAGGATTAAGCCCCTGCGTTTTTAATTCGCGGATAGCGGTCGTGGCAAAATTTCCAGGGTGTCCAAAAGTTAAAATGGCCACATCTTCTCCATCTTTAATCTTTCTGCCTTTGCCAATTTCAATTTCCTTAAAGGGAGTTCTCCAATCTGTCATAACACCTTCGCCACGTGGATACCTGATTACAAAAGGAAGTTGATTGGTTTCCAATTGTGCGGTGTACATTAAGTTGCGAAGTTCCGATTCGTTCATCGGTGCACTGATAACCATATAAGGTATACACCGGAAATAAGCAATGTCGTAAGCGCCATGATGTGTTGGACCATCTTCGCCCACCAAACCTGCACGATCAAGGCAAAGTATAACAGGCAATTTTTGAATAGCAACATCGTGTACCACCTGGTCAAACGCCCTTTGCATAAACGATGAATAAATATTGCAGAAAACCCGCAGGCCTTGTGTAGCCAAACCAGCACTTAAGGTAACAGCATGTTGCTCGCAAATACCCACATCAAACGACCGATGCGGCATTTTATCCATCATGATTTTTAAAGAGCAACCACTGGGCATGGCTGGTGTAACGCCCATTATTTTATCATTCGCTTCAGCTAATTCCAATATGGTATGTCCAAAAACATCCTGGTATTTTGGAGGCTGGGGTAAATCAAATTTCTTTTTTACAATTTCGCCGGTAATCTTATCAAATAAACCTGGTGCATGCCACTTGGTTTGGTCTTTTTCAGCAAGGGAGTAGCCTTTACCTTTTACCGTAACAATGTGTAATATTTTAGGTCCGGGTATATCCCGCAGATCTCTTAATGTATCTACAAGTTTGGTAATGTTGTGGCCATCTATCGGGCCAAAATACCTAAGTTTAAGCGCTTCAAACAAGTTAGCACTGCTACTTACCATTCCTTTTAAACCTTCGGTTAATTTATGCGCCATACTTCTTGAAAAACCTTTACCTACAGGTAATTTTCCCAGCAGTTTCCAAACATCATCTTTAATTTTATTGTAAGTTGGCGATAGCGAAATGTCGGTTAAATATTCTTTTAAAGCACCCACATTGGGGTCAATGCTCATGCAGTTATCATTTAAAACTATAAGTACATCACTGTCTGCAACGCCGGCATGGTTCATCGCCTCAAAAGCCATTCCTGCCGTCATGGCTCCATCACCTATAACTGCAACTGTTTTCCTGTTAGTTTCGCCTTTGTATTTTGCCGCCATAGCCATACCTAAAGCAGCCGAAATGGATGTGGATGAATGACCTACACCAAACGTGTCGTATTCACTTTCGCTACGTTTAGGAAAACCGCTTAACCCATTGTATTTACGGTTGGTGTAAAATTTATCCCTGCGACCGGTTAATATTTTGTGTCCGTATGCCTGGTGACCTACATCCCAAACCAATTGATCGTAAGGTGTATTATAAACGTAATGCAAAGCCACTGTTAGTTCAACAACACCCAGGCTGGCAGCAAAATGACCTCCATGAACACTTACGGTATCAATAATATATTGACGTAATTCTTCGCAAGCCTGGTGCAATTGCTCCCTTGTTAATTGTTTGAGATCCGCTGGAGAATCTATATTTTTTAAAAGTGGTCCGGGAGTAATTTCCATCCTGGGAGTTATTATTTTTTGTAAAAATACGTTATTGATTTTATTCAGACGGTCTGCGTCTTATAGCATAAACAATATTTTTGATTTTCAGTTTATTTTAAATCAATTATTTTTAGTAATCATTAACATTACACCAGATAACCATCCAAATTCGCCATTAATACAAAATACTATTTCAATTACCTTTCGGATATTTAATTTTGTTTAATGAAGCAAGGACTATCAAAATACTGGCTCTGTCAGATAGGAGGATGGAGCACCTATATCATCGTTTACACTTTTTTTTACCTTACGCTTCGAACAAAAGAGCAACAATTCTTTTTTGAAGTATTGTTTCTTGATGCCATAATTGGTATTGGAATAACCCACCTGATGCGTTTTTTTATTCAAAAAATGGGGTTTCTCAATCTCCGGCTCGAAAACCAGATTATCTATATTTTCTTAACTACTATAGCGTTTTCTTTCATTTTTGCATTTACCAGCATTTCTGTTGAGGAGTATTTAGGATATACTTCCGAACAATTTAAACAGTACGGAGCCTTTAATAAAACCTTAAGAGCTTCGTTTGGCACCTTTCTTTTTCTTCTCATCTGGAACCTTATTTATTTTACCTATCACTATATTGAAAAAAGCCGGCAGGAGCAATTGGATAAAATTCGCTTACAAAGCCTGGTTAAAGAACTGGAATTAAAAACCATTAAAGCCCACATTAACCCACATTTTATTTTTAATGCATTAAATAGTATTCGTGCACTGGTTGATGAAAACCCCGAAAGAGCCCGCAAGGCAATAACCGAACTCAGCAATATTTTGCGCAGTAGTATGCAGGCCGAAAAACTGGAAACAGCCCCGTTAGAAAGAGAATTGAATATTGTAAGAGATTATCTTGCGCTGGAACATATACGTTTTGAAGACCGACTGCGTGTTGAATATTCAATTGATGAAGATACCCTCGGCCAACCTGTTCCGCCAATGATGCTGCAAACTTTGGTAGAAAATGCTATTAAACATGGCATTAGTAAAAATATTGCGGGCGGAGTTATTCAAATATCGTCCGATTTTAAAATAGACAACCACGAGCTCAAAGTAAAAAATACCGGCCATCTCAATGGTAATTTTAATCCTGAAGGTTTTGGCATTTATAGCACCCAAAACCGGTTAATGTTATTATATGGCGAAAAAGCTCATTTTGAAATCAGGAATAACAATGAAAATATGGTAGAGGCGACCATTACCATGCCTGCAACAACCATTTAATAAATAAAATTTTCCACTCCATGTCTGTACGAACTATAATAATTGATGACGAACGCCTTGCCCGTAACGAATTAAGGAAATTGCTACAGGAATTTGGTGAAATAGAAGTAATTGATGAAGCAACCAATGTAAACGAAGGCCTGGCAAAAATAGAAGAACACAGCCCCGATCTTATATTTTTAGACATTCAGATGCCCGGTAAAACCGGCTTCGACCTGTTAGATGAATTAAACAGGGCACCCAAAGTAATTTTTACCACGGCTTACGACGAATATGCCCTTAGGGCTTTTGAGGTAAATGCCCTGGATTACCTGCTAAAGCCCATTGAGCCAAAACGACTGTCCGATGCTATTCAGAAAATGCATTACGAGGAAAACCGGGAGACATCCAGTAATGGAAATCTTTTGGCGCGTACAGGTTTATTAACCGAACACGACCAGGTTTTTGTTAAGGATGGTGAGCGGTGCTGGTTTGTAAAATTAAACGAAATTCGCTTGTTCGAGAGCGTGGGCAATTATGCTAAAGTGTTTTTCGCAAACAATAAACCATTAATATTAAAATCGTTAAATGCTTTGGAAGAGCGTTTGGATGATAAGGTTTTTTTTAGGGCTAACAGAAAGCATATTATAAACATGCGGTGGATCGAAAAAATTGAACCCTACTTTAACGGCGGCTTATTACTGGAATTGAAGGGAGGTGAAAAAATTGAAGTAAGCCGCAGGCAAACTGTTAAGTTTAAAGAAATGATGAGTTTATAATTTTAAACACTACTACTATTATTTTTATAATACCAGCTTCATCTTTTTATGGCATCATCGTTGCGTCGCAATCACTTCATCAGTAAATAGTATGGCGGCCTTTTTTGTGTTTATAATTCTTTAAAAAAACTACCAAACAATATAATTTCACCCAATTATAATTTCACCCAATTCATATTTAATCAATTTCAAATTTATCAAATCAATTTTCATGATAAGGTTACTCCTGGTTGGCATCTTTTCCATTTTCATTTCCTGCTCCTTTGGTCAGTTAGTAAATAAAATAATAACCGTTAACGAGGTTAGTCGTATTGAGGCTACCTTATCTTCCGATGAAATGCAAGGCCGCAAATCAGGCTCACCTGGTATAGATAAAGCAGCGGCATTTATAAGCAGCGAATTTAAAAAGATTGGTTTAAAACCTTTTGATAACTGCAATGGTTACCGCCAGGAATTTGCCATGGTAAAACCAAAACAAATAAGCCTGTCTGCCACATTAAATAACCAACCTATTGACGATAAAAATTTGATTGTTTTTACTTCAGCAACCCAATTAAAAATAAATGGAACTTCAGGATATAAAAAAACCACTATTAATGCAGGAGGTAATTTTGTGAGGGAAGCCCAGGTAATATTAAGCCAACAACAAAACAGCCTGGTGTTAGTTGATACATCTTATTCCAAAACATTCCCCATTTTAAACCGTCTAAAACGCAGCTTTTTTAAAACGCCATACAGCGTAGTTTTTGTACTAACACAAACAAACCCTGCCGATTATGAAATAACAGTAAACCAGGAAATAGAAGAGCAGCAATTTTCAAATATTGTTGGTGTACTTCCGGGTAAAAGTAAAAAAGCCGAAATGGTTGTTTTCTCTGGTCATTACGATCATTTAGGTATTGGAAAACCAATGAATGGTGACTCAATTTACAATGGTGCAAACGACGATGCCGCCGGTATTACGGCTGTTATTATGCTGGCTAAATATTACAAAGCTTTGGGAAACAATGATCGTACACTCATATTCACAGCTTTTACGGCGGAGGAAATTGGTGGTTTTGGCTCGCAGTATTTCTCCCGCCAGCTTAACCCGGATATTGTAAGTGCTATGTTTAATATTGACATGATTGGTACCGAAAGTAAATGGGGCAAGGCCTCAGCTTACATAACCGGTTATGAAAAAACGGATATGGGAACCATTCTTGATAAAAATTTAAGCGGCACCCCGTTTAAATTTTATCCCGATCCTTATCCCGATCAACAATTATTTTACCGATCTGATAATGCTACCCTTGCACGTTTAGGGGTTCCTGCACATACCATTTCTACTTCAAAAATGGATAGTGAGGCCAATTACCATAAAGTGAGCGATGAAATAGGCACGCTGGATATGGATAACATGGCTGAAATTATTAAAGCCATTGCAACCAGTGCTACAAGCATTGTAAATGGCAAAGACACACCTTCGCGGGTGAACACAAATGAATTAAAGTAAAATTACTTTAGTTGATTTGGTGAGATATAATGCCTGTAATGGTTTTAGTAATTATGTGCAATAATGGCTTGCTGTAAACTGCTGCCTGCAAGTGCAATTGTACAAGTGAGTGACACAACAATGCTGGGATTTATTTAACTGTTTGTAACCTAATCAACTTAATTAATAAGGGATTAAGTTGATTAGGTTTAAATAAAAATGCTTTAAACTGCCACGGGAGAGCTGCTATGAACGGCCGCAGCCATTTCTTTAATCAGGCTCGCATCCTTTTCAATAGCATTGCCCACTACAATAACATCGGCACCTGCCTTACAGTTGCGGTATGCTTTTTCGGGGTTATTTATACCACCACCTACAATAATTGGAACTTCAATATGACTGGCAACCATTTCAATCATGCTCTCGGTAATGGGTCGCTTAGCCCCACTTCCCGAATCCATGTAAATTAGTTTCATTCCCAGCATTTCGCCGGCCATGGCAGTGCAGAGGGCAATTTCGTTTTTATCGCTGGGTATGGGTGTTGCGTTTGATATATAACTTACCGTAGTTGGAGCGCCACCATCAATAACCATATATCCGGTGGGCATTATTTCTAAACCACTGTTACGCACAAATGGCGCACTTACTACGTGCTGTCCAATTAAGAGCTCGGCATTGCGGCCCGATATTAAAGAAAGGTATAATAAAGCATCAGCATATTTGCTCACTTGTGAAGGGCTTCCGGGAAATAATACCACAGGAATATTACAGATTGCTTTAATCTGGCTAATGCATTCATCTAAATGATTGGAAATAAGAAGGCTGCCACCTACTAAAAGGTAATCTACTTTTGCATCTAATGCCAACTGAACTAAATGTTCAATTTTTGCATTGTCAACCTTGTCTGGATCAATTAACACCGCAAACGACTTATGGCCTTGCTGTTTATTCCTTAAAAAATGCTGATAAAGCTTATTCTTCATTCAATTGGTTATCGGTGGTATTGCAAAAATGCTAAAAAATTTTTGTTTAAAATATTTAATATCAGGAATTCAGTTTTCCGGCATTTAACAATTATATACAATCATGCCAATGAGTTATAAATAGCCTTTAACATAAACTATTAAAAACATTATTTGAATTGGAGTTAAATTTTAAAATTGAATGTGAAATATATGCACCAATATAAGGTAAAGAGTGCTATTAAGTTTCCTGTTTTTTGAAATAAACATAACAGGAATTTGTATCATAAATGATTTGGTTTACTAATATCCATGCCATTAATTATCTGAATAATAAATTTAAAATTGCTATTTCGCATGAAACGCTGTGCGGTATTGACGTATAAATTCTTCAGGATAATTTATGCACATGTTGTTGATATTATAGCCTTGTCACTACTAAAAGGAAATAATATTTTCGTCAACCCACTATAATTTCAGGGGATCCATTTTACACTTATTTACAACAATATAAATCATCATCGCCATGCCTACATCAACCTCACACGGGCTCCAGTTTCAACGTCGCTTTACCAAAGACGGCGTTTCCCCTTTTGATATGTTTGAGTATGACTATCGTACCAGCATCATCCGCAATCCTTCGGGAGAAGTGGTGTTTGAAATGAAAAATGTTGAAGTTCCAAAACAATGGAGCCAGATTGCAACAGACATTATTGCTCAGAAGTATTTTAGAAAGGCGGGCGTACCACAACCTGATGGCAGCATCGGTAGAGAAACATCTACCAAGCAGGTAGCACACCGTATGGCTAATTGCTGGAGGGTTTGGGGCGAACGTTATAATTATTTTGCAAGCGCAAAAGATGCCGAAGTTTTTTATGAAGAGTTGGTTTATAGTATTCTAAATCAGGCATGTGTTCCCAATAGTCCGCAATGGTTTAATACCGGTTTGCACGAAAGCTATGGCATTAAGGGAAAGCCGCAGGGACATTATTATGTGGATGAACTCGATGGTCAATTAAAAAAATCAACTTCTGCCTATGAGCGTCCACAACCGCACGCCTGTTTTATATTAAGTGTTGATGATGATTTGGTAAATGAGGGTGGAATTATGGATTTGTGGGTACGTGAAGCACGCATCTTTAAATATGGCTCCGGAGTAGGAACCAACTTTTCAAATATTCGTGGTGAGGGCGAAAAATTAAGTGGTGGTGGAAGTTCAAGTGGATTGATGAGTTTTCTGAAAATTGGTGACCGTGCTGCAGGGGCTATTAAATCGGGTGGTACTACCCGCAGGGCTGCCAAAATGGTTTGTTTGGATTTAGATCATCCTGAAATTGTAAACTTTATTGACTGGAAAGTTGAGGAAGAAAAAAAAGTGGGTGCTTTAATTAATGCAGGTTATGCCAGCGATTATGAAGGTGAAGCTTACAAAACAGTTTCGGGTCAAAACTCAAATAACTCCGTAAGGGTTCCCAATGAGTTTTTTAATAAACTGGAGAAGAATGAAGATTGGGAATTAACTGCCAGGACTGATGGCAGTGTGATGAGAAAAATTAATAGCCGGGAGTTATGGAACAAAATAGCTTATGCTGCCTGGAGATGTGCTGACCCCGGTTTGCAGTACAATACCACTATTAACGAATGGCATACCTGCCCCCAGGGTGGAGAGATCAGGGCTTCAAATCCATGTTCGGAATACATGTTTTTAGATAATACTGCCTGCAACCTGGCATCAGTAAATCTGAGAAAGTTCCATAACGATGATAACAATCATTTTGATGTGGAAGGTTTTGAATATACCTGCCGTTTATGGACCGTTGTGCTGGAAGTTTCCGTTTTAATGGCCCAGTTTCCATCAAAAGAAGTTGCTCAATTATCGTTTGATTACCGCACCTTAGGTTTGGGTTTTGCAAACCTGGGAAGTATGCTTATGGTTAGTGGTATTGCTTACGATAGTGAAGAAGCACGGGGAATTGCAGGTGCTATATCAGCTATAATGACTGGTGTTAGTTACCGTACCAGTGCGGAGCTTGCCCGTCACCTGGGAGCCTTTAATAAATTTGAAGAAAACAAGGAAGATATGCTTAGGGTGATGCGTAACCACCGCCTGGCAGCTTACGATGCAGATACTTATGAGCAATTAAGTTTAAAACCTCAGGGTATTAAAGCCCGTTACTGTCCCGATTATATGCTAACTGCTGCCTGCAAAGCATGGGATGAAGCAGTAGAAATGGGAGAAAAATATGGATACAGGAATGCGCAGACAACTGTAATTGCACCAACTGGTACCATTGGTTTGGTTATGGATTGCGATACTACTGGTGTTGAGCCTGATTTTGCCCTGGTAAAATTTAAAAAATTAAGTGGGGGTGGTTATTTCAAAATCATTAACCAATCAGTACCGCTTGCCTTAAGCAACCTGGGATATAATGACAAGGAAGTAGATGCTATTGTGAAATATGCCGTAGGAAGCGGCACATTTGATGGTGCGCCGTTTATCAATCCACAATCGCTAAGCGAGAAAGGTTTTATAGCAGAAGAAATTACAAAGTTGAGCCAGTCAGTTAAAGCTGCTTTTGAAATAGGTTTTGTTTTTAACCGCTTTGCCTTAGGCGAAGCTTGCCTGGTGCGTTTGGGATTTACACCAGAGCAATACAACGACTGGAATTTTAATTTGTTGGAAGCACTTGGATTTACGGAAGAGCAGATTGAAGCTGCCAATGATTATATATGTGGTACTATGACTATAGAAGGAGCGCCGTTTCTTAAAGATGCGCATTTAAGCGTTTTTGATTGCGCAAATAAATGTGGTAAAAAGGGCGAACGCTATATTCATGCACATGGACATATACGTATGATGGGAGCTACCCAACCATTTATCAGCGGTGCCATTTCAAAAACCATTAACCTGCCTAACGAAGCAATAGTGGAAGAGATTGCTGATTGTTATTTGTTAAGCTGGCAATTGGGATTAAAAGCAAATGCACTATACCGCGATGGTAGTAAATTAAGCCAGCCGTTAAGTAATAAGAGTGATAAAAAGAAAAAGGCAGATAGCGAAGAAGAAAAAACAACTGAAGAATCTGCTGTTTCAAATATTGTGGATATGAGTAAGCTTACAGTAGAAGAATTACTGGAAGAAGTTACCAAACGTATGCATGATAGCCCCGACACCCAATTGAAGCGTCAACTATCTAAAATTGTAGAACGTAAAAAACTACCGGCCAAGCGTAGAGGCTTTACGCAAAAAGCTAAAGTGGGTGGACAGGTTATATTTTTAAGAACGGGTGAATTTAATGATGGCACCCTGGGTGAAATATTTATTGACCTTGCAAAAGAAGGATCAACCCTCCGCAGCCTGATGAACTGTTTTGCCATTGCCATTTCTGTTGGTTTGCAGTATGGAGTGCCACTGGAAGAATTTACCGAGAAGTTTGTTTTTACCAAGTTTGAGCCTGCCGGAATGGTAGACCATCCAAATATTAAAACAACCACCTCGCTGGTAGATTTTATATTCCGTTGCCTTGCTTACGAATATTCACATCGTACAGACTTGGTTCATGTGCTTGATAAGCCTGAAATAAGTAACCTGGGCGATGATGATTTACCTGAATTGAGTAATGTAAGGGTTACACCAACCAGGCAAAATCAAAATAATAACCCGGTTGCGCAGCCACAAAAGCAAAAAGCATTAGCTAAAGTTGATAGTGGAATGGATGCGGTAAATGCTGCTGCAAAAAATATGCAGAGCGATGCACCAGCCTGTAACGTTTGTGGACATATTACTTTACGAAGCGGAACCTGCTACAAATGTTTAAACTGTGGTAACAGTATGGGTTGCAGTTAAATCATATAAACCAGTTAATTTACAGGTAACATAATAAATACCTCTTGATTTTTCAAGGGGTATTTTCATTAATAAATGCATTCGCTAAAGCAAAAAATATAGTAAAAGAAAACGACCCTTCGGCAAACTCCCCGGAAAGCCGCATAGGCTTCAACTTAATTATTTTTTTTGGGGACAAACATTAGGAATTCTATTAACCATCGTTGTGTCACTCACTTGTACCGCATCGTTTCATGCGTCAGCCCCAAATTTTCGTCGGCTGCTTTTTCCGCAAAAATGCGTGGTTTTTCCTTTAACAAGTTAAAAATAGAGAAGCAGAGTGGTACACAGAGAACCCAATGACTAACTCCGGCTTCTCTTAGTGCTCCTTTCTCTGTGACTTCTGTGGTTACTATTTTTACCTTGCTTTCTTAAGTGTAAATTTTAACTGAAACCTATACCAGTTAATGATTTTAGCCTCTTATTT
>JBBSJX010000058.1:0-14273 GCA_038256825.1 Chitinophagales bacterium | reverse complement strand
GACAAGAATAAAAATATGCTGTATAGCAACGGTAGATGAGGCCCGGATGGCTATTCATTATGGTGCGGATGCATTAGGTTTAGTAGGCAAAATGCCTAGTGGTCCCGGCCCGGTTGAAGATGAATTAATTGCAGAAATAACCCGGATTATTCCACCACCCATAGCTTCGTTTTTATTGACCAATGAGCAATCTGCTGAAGAAATAATTAATCATGTTAAACGCACCGGGGTTAATACAGTGCAGATAGTGGATGATTTAACAGTGGGAACATACGAGGACATAAAAGATGCGCTCCCCAACCTGAAAATTGTGCAGGTAATTCATGTGAGGGATGAAAACAGCATAGGTGAAGCTATACTGGCCTCCCCCTTTGTAGATGCTATTTTGCTGGATAGCGGTAATCCTAAAGCCACCCTTAAAACTTTAGGTGGAACCGGTAATACCCACAACTGGAACATCAGCAGCGAGCTGGTAAAATCAGTTAATGTGCCCGTGTTTTTGGCCGGTGGTTTAAATGCAAATAATGTTAGGGAAGCAATTAATATAGTAAAACCTTTTGGAGTGGATATATGTACCGGGGTACGAACCGATGGCCACCTTGACCCCTTAAAGTTGGCCACTTTTATTGCTGCTGTTTGGTCGTGCGGCATTCACCAGGATTGAGAATTACACTTGCTAATTATAGCAAAGTTGATATTATATTTCTGGTAAAGTTTTACCGTTGAAGTGTGCGAACCGCCGGTTGTCGGTCAGGCAGCAACAATGCTGCCCATTACTAGAAGGTTGACGAACCAACAATCTTACAAATACCTTTCGTTTATGATGCCGATATGGTGGAGGATGTGGCCATAAAATATGTAAACCAATGCGTTTACCGACATAGGGTTATTGTTAGATGTGCCGGTTTGTTGCAATTGTTCGTCGTCCAGGTTTTTTAAAAGCACATCCGACGACTGGCGAACCGTTTTAAATTCTGTGAGCAGACTATCCCAGGTTCGCTTTCCTGCTTTACTGTTTTCGGCATAAAGGTTTTCATCAAACCCAGGTAAGGGGGTTTTGTCGCCTCGTGCTATGGTAAGTGCACGGTAGGCAAAAATTCGTTCGCAGTCAATAATATGCTGCAATAATTCCTTTAATGTCCACTTTCCCTCGGCATACCGGTAATCTTCTTTTTGCTGGGGCAGCCCGTTAAAAAATATTAAAATCTGGTCACTGTATTTTTCAATAGCTTCTTTAGCTGTAGGCGTTTCCACCAGCTTAATGTAATGCTCAAAATAAGCAGGATAGCTACCGGTTTTCGGACGAGACATTATTTAGAAAGTTTTTGATTTTTGAAAGAGGAGGGTGGCAGGGATTACTTTTTTTCTTTTAGCTGCGCCGATAAAGCCGCCGCAATTTTTACCGCATTGTATGCATTAATAAAACCTCCGGCTGTGCATAATTCATTAAAACCCACCTTTATTTTTTCGCCTGGTTTGGGTATCTGTACCAGGGTATCAAATGTGGTTACCGATTTTTCAAGTGCATACTTTACCTGGCTGGCCGAAAGCTCGGGATAGTAAGAGCGGATTAAAGCTGCAAGGCCTGCCACAACCGGCGAAGCCATACTGGTACCATTTAAAAAGCCATATTTATTGCCGCCGGGTAAGGTTGAATAAATTTTTACGCCCGGTGCAAATACATCAACCGATAATTTGCCATAATTACTGAAATCGGCCACCCAGGTGCCATTAATTTTAGGATCGCTGCTGGCGCCAACGGTTATATAATTATTTGCTTTGCTGTTGTTAAAAGCTTTTAATACCGGGCTGGGATAATTATCTTTTTCATCAACATTTTCTGCTTCGTTGCCTGATGCATGAACTAATAGTACATCTTTTGTTTCGGCATATTTTACCGCTTCATCTACCCATTTTTTCTCGGGCGAAAAGCTTTTGCCAAAACTCATATTAATCACCTTAGCGCCATTGTCAACCGCGTATCTTATAGCCAATGCAACATCTTTATCATATTCGTCACCATCGGGCAGCGCCCTGACGGTCATAATTTTTACATTGTCGGCAATCCCTTCAATTCCCAAACCGTTGCCCCGCTGTGCACCAATAATTCCACTAACGTGGGTACCGTGCATAGGCGAAGGGCCCATAACATCGGAGTTGCCATAAAACCGGTCATTAATGTCGTAGTAGTTATCGCCAATAATTTCGGCACGCTGGCTATGGGGAATAAATTCTTTTGCGGCCGCAGCTTTCTTTTTTGTTTCTATGTATTCGGCCAGTTGGTTAAAAATGGTAACATTTGTTTCTTCGGGTTCAAAATCGGTAATTTTTAGAAAAGTTAAAAAGCCCAGTTTGGCCCTTTTAGCAACCATATTTTCCGGTTGAAATTTCTCCAGTGTTTCAGCGGTAAATTCCTCTAAGTTCATTTCTTCCCTTAAAATCTTCTCGTTTTTACGAGCTGACTTATATGCCATTTCTAAAAACATCAGGTCCACCTGTTCTTCAGGTTTTACTTCCAGTTGTTTGGCAGCTTTACGCCATAAAATATATTCTTCTTTATTCTGGTTGCACATGGTGTCGGTGTCAACCATTTTTTGAAAGTATTTGTTTTTGTATTTGTGATAAACACGGCTTACTTCAAACGATTCGGTTTTCAGGTTTCTGCCATCCTTTCCACCCAAAAAATTCCAGCCATAAACATCATCAATGTAACCGTTATTGTCGTCGTCAATACCATTACCCGGAATTTCGCGAGGGTTTCTCCACAATATATTTTTCAGGTCTTCCTGTGTAGTGTCAATACCGGTATCAATTACAGCAACCACTACGGTTGTGCTTTTTAAACCTTTTAAAAGTTCGTACGATTTATTGAGACTGATGCCACTGAAACTGTCCTGTGTTGCATCGAGTAGGTGCCAACCCTTAAGTGGATTGACCTGTGCAAAAACGCTTTGTGCACAAAATAATAATCCAATAAAAAAATAGGGTAGTTTTTTATGCATTTGGGAGTAAAGATTATTACTGCACAAATTTGCAAAAACCAACTTACAATTACTTGAATTGTTGATAAATTTAGGATAACATTAATGCGATGTATAAAATTTTATTAACCCTTTATTAAAAGAACTGTCATTACAGGATTTAATAATTCTGAGACCAACTTTTGACATCATCAGGCAAAATCGTTGTACCGTTACCTATCGGTGCTCATTTTAAAGGCAGTTTTCATTGTCCCGATTTAATAGCATACACGTAAACTTAAGGTGTTTTTTTGTGGGACGAACAGTAGGAATTCTATTAATCATCGTTGTGTCACTCCCTTGTACCGCATCTTTTTATGGCAGCTTTTTCCACATTATTTCCTTCCGGTAAATTTCTATTAATTCTAAAGCCTTTTTTACAACTTATTCAGCTCGGTCCATTATGTGGCAAAGGTTTTAGCGAATTCTTCAATTCTTAAGTTGACGTCAATGCGATTTCATTGCTAGCAGTTTAACCCGGAGTTAATCGAAATGCTCATACTTCTCCTATAGTATTTATTCCACCAGTTTTTTTCCAAATGGGATTTAATATCATTGTTCCATGCCTTAAAAAAATTTAGGCCTGAGCAATTAAACCATTTCCATAATTGCTTTCAGCCTCCAGGTAAGTTTTAAAATTCTGAATGTCATTCAATATTATTTTTTCGAAAGCAGGGGTGAACAAGCCTGCTAAACCTGCACCTATAATACCTAAAGGCGCCCTGTAACTAATAATAACGCGTAATTCTGTACCCATTCCTGCATCCCTGAATTCAATTTTGCCGGCATTATCAATAGCGGAGCCTGGTAGCGAGTTCCAGCCAAGTACTTTGCCGGGTTTATCTTTTACAATCTCAGCTTTCCAGCCAATAGTGCCAACCTGGCCGGGTAGCCATGCCTTCCATTTTGATTTTTTCTTGCCTTGTGTTTTTACACTTTTCAGGTGTTCCATAAATAGGGGGAGGTTACCCAACTCACGCCAGAAAGCATATACCTCTTGCCTGGGCCTGGCAACATAAAGAGAAGTGCGGATATTAATGTTTTTTGCGGGATCGGGCTTGTGGGCTTTACCGGCCATCTCGTAAAGATTGCAGTGGCCGGTTGCTCCTCTAAAAAGGAGGTAACCACCAAGAGCAGCCTTTGTTGTGGTGAGATGATCGCGTTTTTTTACAGCATTGATAAATAAAAGAGCGCCCGCAATTAAAGATGTTACCCTTTCGGTAATGCCAACATTTATAGCATATTTTGGTCCTATTGCTGAATTTTCGTTCATAAAAATCAATTTATTTATTAATGATGAAACGGGGCGTTAACAGGTTAACTGTAGACAAAATTGAACATTATTTACCTGGTCAACGGTTCATATTCATACTGTCCCTGTGACCAGATGAATCCATGCTACTCATGCTGTCGCTTTGCATCATGGAAGAATTTGCATTACTGCTGTTGTTGTAATATTCATCGTCGGTGCTGTTTTTATCGCCATTAGGTTTGCAACCTGATGATAAAAGTAAAAAAGTTGATAGCAAAATGACGGATAATAAGGAAGTAATCTTTTTCATATTCCAGTTTTTTATAAACTACGAAAAAACCATTCCAACTATAATATGAAATGGACAAATGGGATAGAAAAAAGAAAATCTATGTGATAATACATCAGGTTTAAAATATAAAACTGTTGATGCCAGGAGCTATGCGGATGAAGTGATTGCGACGCAACAATGACGCTATGAAAATTACTGTTGGTATCAATGTAAAATTACTTTTGATATCATATGATTGTAGCACACTTTGTAAAACTAAATAATGGTTAAGCCACTTGCACTGGTGTTACATTAAACTGCTCCTGCAGTTGTTGCGACGTTTGTAAGATTACCTGGTGCACTTTGTTTATTTGCTTAACCACCGTTGATAAATCGACTTTGTGTTTTGCGTTAATTTCAATTGAACGGATATCCTGCTTTATGGTTTTTATGTTTAGGGTATCGATGGTTGATTTTAGCTTGTGTGCCTGTTTGCTTACTTTATCCCAGTTTTTTGCTTCGGCTGCCAGTAACATTTGGTGGGCGTTTTCGGGTACCGTGTTTATAAAAATGTTTATGAGCGATAAAACGAAATCGTCGTTTCCGCGGGACAGTTCGTTTATTAATACCAGGTCATACAGTATATCTTTTTCTACTTCAGTTTTTACGGTAGAAATTTTAAATTTATTAATATCGTGTTTCAAAGGGCGACCAAATGAACCTTTGTTTTTGAAAACCCTTGATATCACTTCGTACAATTCGTTTTCTTTAAACGGCTTGGTCAAAAAATCATCCATGCCTGCCTCTATGTACTTTCTTTCTTCGCCTTTTAAGGCATTGGCTGTAAGCGCTATAATTGGAATGTTTTTTTTGTTTTCGTCATCCAGGTTCCTGATTTCCCTGGTGGCTTCTATGCCGCTTTTTTCGGGCATCTGTATGTCCATAAGTACCAGGTCAAAATCTTCTTTTTGTAAAAGGTCCAGTACTTCATTACCGGTTTTAGCCGTTTGTGCTTTTAAACCCCAGTATTTCAAAATGCTTTGGGCCAGTATCTGATTTACTTCGTTGTCTTCGGCTAACAGAACTTTTAAATTGCCGAGTTCTTCCAAAACATTTTTTTCGCTGCCATTATCATAGTTATACATTTCCTCTTCCTCACTTTTTTTATAATCTAACGTGAATCTAAATTTGCTACCTGCACCAGGGATACTTTCAACTGAAATTTTTCCGCCTTGTAATTCTAATAGGTTTTTTGTTATGGCCAATCCTAAACCCGTACCTCCAAATTTCCTGGTAGTATCGGAATATGCCTGTGTGTAGGGCTCAAAAATTGCGACGATTTTATTTTCCTCAATACCAATACCTGTATCGGTTATGCAATATTGTATGGTTACCGTTTCTTTTTTAGTTTTTATAATTTCGGCCGAAATAGTGATTGACCCCGAATAGGTAAACTTTATGGCATTGCTAACCAGGTTATTTAATATTTGAATAAACCGGGTAGGGTCGCCATAAACGGTTAGTTTATCCCCAAGTTTATTATTAAAGGATAAGCGGATACCTTTTTGGTTTGCTATATGTATAAACAGGTTAATAACAGATTGAGTTTTGCTTACCAATTCAAATGGGATGGATTCAATCAGAAAATGCCCTGCAGCAATTTTTTCAATATCCAAAATATCGTTGATGATTAAAAGCAGGTTTTGAGCTGATTCGTCAATAATTTTTAAGAAATGCTTTTGTTCGGGGGTAAGGCTGGTTTTGGCTAAAAGGCTGGCCATGCCAATAACACCATTCATTGGGGTGCGGATTTCATGGCTCATATTAGCCATAAATTCTTCCTTTAACCGGGCGGAATTTTCCGTTTCCTTTTGAGCGTTTTTTAATTTTCTTTCAATATTTATTCTTTCGGTAATGTCGTGAGCAAAACCAATTATGTACGGCGGAATACCTTCTTCCTCAACTTTAAAATTTTTGTATAACAAGTATATAATTGAACCGTCTTTTCGGGTAATTCTAAATACACCGTTTGTTTTTGAATTGGTTAATATAATGGAGAGGTAATTTTCCTGTAGTTTATCTCTGTCTTCGGGTAATATGAAGTTGGCCAGGTTTTTACTCAGCATTTCTTCCATGGTAAAACCGGTACATTCGCAAAGCGCAGGATTTGCTGTTAGAAAATTTCCTTCCATGTCGTGGGTACAAATACCGGCCTGACTGTAGTTAAAAAGATCGCGGTAACGTTTTTCACTAAACTGAATACGTTGCTCAATTTTTTTGCGTTCAGAAATATTTAAGCCATATCCAATAAGCATTTCCGTTTCACCCTTTTCGTTTAAAACCGGGTTTATTTTTCGTAAATGGTATTCAAATTCGCCGGGGATTTTTGAAAGTTGTTCTTCCCATTCAAAGGATTTCTGGGTTTTTGAAGCTATTGAAAGTAATTTGCTTCTATTTTTACCAATGGCTTTGTATTTGTTTTTGAGATTACAATAATCAATATCGGTTTTCCCAATTAACCACTTCCTCATTTCTTTATCTTTTACCGCACATTGATTAAGATAAATGTATTTTGAATCAGGAGTGAAAGCTACAACATCGGAAGGCACATGATTTAAAATATTCTCAAATAACTTTTTTTCAGCATTTAAGCTTATTAATGCTTTGCTACTAATTGTTTCATCATTAAATAAAAAGAGGTGGTACGGTAAATTGCTTTCAGCAGCAATTACTTCATAATCCAGGTTAATATACCGGTCGCCTCTTAAATTTAAAGGCTGGCCTTTTGCGGAAGTCCTGTTGTGGATCAGGTTTTTAAATAATGTATAGGTTTTAAAGGTATCCTCGAACTGGTCTTTGGCAGCATCGAGTAATTCAACAAAGGTTAGTTCTTCAAAGTTTTTGAAATTTTCATCCAGATTAAAAAGCGTGCAAAAATTTTTGTTGCAAAAACAAATTTTTAGTTTTTCATCCAATAATAGCAAAGCCTTGGGAAGTAAACTGAGAACCTGGTACAAAGGTATTTGATCCTTTTGGCTAAAACCAGGTACGGGACTAGAAGGGTGCATTTCAAATTGTCGCATTGCTAAAACAATTGATGAATGAAAAGTGCATAAGAAAAGCTGCTATGAAAATATACTGTACAAGGGAGTGACACAACAGAAGCTTCATAAAAGGACTATTGCCCGTATCCCAAAAATGCAACAATTTGAAATGCATGCGTTTAGAAGTATAGAGTAAAGGTTCTAAATTTTTTTTCATGGATTATTAGCACTAATATATAAACTGCATAAAATTCCTTTGTACTAAACCTTTGGTGTTTTGAATAAAGGTTTGTAGTTAATTTAAAAAGCTTCCTTCAAACGACATTTTCTTATTTACAAATACCTCTTTATTTTGAATCATCCGGTATATGGTTGATTTGCCTACATCCAGTTTTCGGGCAACTTTTAATACATCATAATTGTATTTGTCCAGGTAAAACTGGATTAGTTTTGTAGTAAATTCTTTTAAGGTCACATCCTTCATTACAAAGTCGTTAATCAGGTTTTGCGACATTACATTCAGGTGTTCCGCTTCAATTTCTTCTCCTTCTGCCATTACACACGATAGTTCAATCACTGATTTTAATTCACGCACATTACCCGGAAAAGCATGCCCCATCAATTTTTTCTTTGCTTCGGTAGAAAAATTCTTTTTAGGAAGATTGTTTTCCTTACAAAAGCTCTCCATAAAATGTTTTGAAATAATCAAAACGTCATTTTCTCTTTCGCGTAAGGGGGGCAGGTTAATGGGTAATCCCAGCAAGCGGTAATAAAGGTCTTCTCTAAACGTGCCATTCTTTACCATCTCAAGTAAATTGCGATGGGTTGCAACAATAATACGCACATCAATTTTAACCAACTCGTTACTGCCTACCCTTATAATCTCCTTTTCCTGCAAGGCTCTTAAAAGCTTGGCCTGCATATTAATATCCATTTCTCCAATTTCATCCAGAAAAAAGGTGCCTTTTGAAGCTTCTTCAAACTTTCCAATTCTACGAGAAATGGCGCCGGTAAACGCCCCTTTTTCGTGGCCGAATAATTCACTCTCCAATAAATCTTTTGGTATAGCCGCCACGTTAACTGCTACAAATGGCTGGTTTTTCCGGGCTGAATTATAATGAATGGATTTTGCCACCAGCTCCTTACCTGTACCGGTTTCTCCGGTTACAGAAACGGTAATGTTGGTTTTTACGGCTTTTTCCATCATGCTAAAAACACGTTGTATGGCCGGGCTATGACCTATTATCGCATTACTGAAATCGTATTTACGGCTAACTTCTTCCTTTAAAGTTTCTATTTCCTGTTTTAGCTGAACGTTTTCTCGCAGGTTGTTTATCGTATTCCACAAGCGGTCTTTTGCATCTTCATCTTTTACAATGTAATCGTAAGCACCTTTCTTCAAAAGATCAAGTGCAATTTTTACATCCTCCTGTCCACTAATTATAATCACTTTGGAATCGGGACTTGTATCTCTTATCTGGGTTAACAACTGGTCACCATTTATATCTGGTAACGAGTAGTCCAATGTAATCACATCTGGCTTCTCGTGTAATTTGGCAAGGAAGGATTTTGCAGTGTCGAATTTGTTTATGACGTAGTCGGGATTTAGCGACAAGTAGTATTCAAGCATTGAACTATACCATAGGTCATCTTCAACAATAAAAACCTTAAAGGTCTTTTGGTCTTTCATACTATGGTAAACGCTAAATTTATAATCGTATTGTTTAAAGCCCCCATTTTGGGAGTATAAATCTCAAAATGAGAGTTAAGCATATAATCTGGATTAATCTACTGAAAAGAAAGATACAGAGTTAAGTCCATTGAATTAATGCATGCGCTGCATGAATTAAAATAATTTAATATAAAAAAAATAGGATAATAGTAAAATTATCATGTAGTTATTCATAATGTATTTTAAACAAATAAGTTATCCATGCTTAATTAACTTCCACTTTATTATTCCTGTATTTATTTAATTATTTTAAATAATAAATTAATAGTTTAACCAACTATATTTTTAATAATAATTTTTCATAATGGCTATAAACAAAAATTATTTTGATAAATTTTATAGAAGTGGTTTTTGAAAACCATAAAAGATCATGTAGCGTGTGCAATAGTAATGCAGCCACTTTAAATATGGGAATTCATCATACAAAGCAGTTTTAAATAACTGGTTAGTAACAAATTACCAACTTTGAAACCTTATCATTGCATTTATCAGTTATTTTTGTTTTTATTCAAGTTTTAAATATGGTAGTTAATATTGAACTGATTGATAAATTGGCCCACCTGGCAAGGTTATCTTTTAACACAGCCGAAAAAGAGAAAATGAAAAGTGATTTGCAGCAGATTATCACTTTCATGGATAAATTAAATGAAGTGGACACATCGGGTGTTGAGCCCTTACTTTTTATGACCGATGAAGTAAATGTTCTTAGGGAAGATGAGGTAAAAGGATCGGTTTTAAGGGAGGTTGCTCTTAAGAATGCACCTTTGCACGACGGGCAGTTTTTTAAAGTTCCCAAAGTTATTCGCAAATAATACCTTGTTACAAATCATTTCTTTAAAAGGAACAAAAATGGACGCAATAATACAGTTAAAAAATATTGAGAAAAGCTATTACATGGGTAACCAGGCATTGCCTGTTTTAAAAGGCATTTCGTTGGAAATATTTAAGAATGAATATGTTGCATTGATGGGTCCTTCCGGATCCGGTAAAAGCACCCTTATGAATATTTTGGGTTGCCTTGATAGCCCTACATCAGGAACTTATATTTTAAATGGGAACGACGTAAGTAAAATGGCTGACGACAGTTTAGCAGGCGTTCGTAATCAGGATATAGGTTTTGTATTTCAGCAATTTAACCTGTTACCCCGCCTTACTGCAGCCGAAAACGTTGCCTTGCCATTGGTTTATGCAGGAATTAGTAAAAAGGAACGAAACGACAGAGCCCGGGAAGTTTTAGATAAAGTAGGCCTTGGCGATAGAAGCCACCATAAACCTAACGAAATGAGCGGTGGACAGATACAACGTGTGGCTATTGCCCGCGCATTGGTTAATAACCCGGCTATTATTTTAGCAGATGAACCTACAGGAAACCTGGATAGTAAAACCTCAACCGAGGTGATGAAAATATTTGGCAAGATACAAGCCAGTGGAAATACAGTGGTATTGGTTACCCATGAAGAAGATATTGCCGGGTATGCCAGAAGGGTAATCAGGTTAAAAGATGGAATTGTAGAAAGTGACCGCACTTCAAGTTTTGCCTCTTTTAAGGAAGAAGGTGTGCATGTTTAATGTGGGCTAAACCCGTAAATAATATTTTGACCTAATAATTTTTTTGATTTTTAATATGGCTTTTAAAATTTATACTAAAACCGGCGACAAGGGAAAAACAGCATTAATAGGTGGAACAAAGGTTGCAAAAAGTCATATTCGCATTGAAGCCTACGGAACGGTGGATGAATTAAACTCTTACATAGGATTGGTAAGTGATCATTTTGATAACGAAAACTTCAGGTTGCTTTTAAAAGAAATACAGGATCGTTTATTTACCATTGGCTCATCATTAGCTACCGACCCTGAAAAAGAGGTGAAAATGAAGATCCCGGACTTAAAAGAAACGGATGTTCAATTACTGGAATCCGAAATTGATAAAATGAACGAAGTGTTACCCGAAATGAAATCGTTTATCCTTCCCGGTGGGCATGTGGCCGTTTCAACAACTCATATAGCACGCTGTGTTTGCCGCCGCGCCGAAAGATTGTGTGTAAATATGCAGGAGCATGACCAGTTTGTTGAACCACTTGTAATAATATACCTAAACCGCCTCAGTGATTTTTTATTTGTACTAGCCCGTTATGTAGGATTTACCTTAAATGTTGCAGAAATTAGCTGGAAGCCCAGGATCTCTTCTTAAAAAATCATGGCTCCATTTTTACCACGGGGTTTTCTACTCTGCCGTCCTTCATATGAATTACACGGTCGCTCATTAAGGCCAGTTCCTCGTTATGGGTAACTATTAAAAAGGTTTGATTAAACTCCCCACGTAATTGCATAAACAATTCATGCAACTCTTTTGCATTTTTACTATCCAGGTTGCCGGTAGGTTCATCGGCAAATACAATTTCGGGATGGTTAATAAGGGCCCTTGCTACTGCAACGCGTTGTTGCTCACCGCCACTCAACTGCTGGGGCTTGTTTTCTATTCGGTTGCCCAAACCCAGTTGTTTTAGCAGTGTTTCCGCACGGTTGGCTACTTCTTTTTTATTATTTCCGGCAATCCAGCCGGGTATGCAAACATTTTCAAGAGCATTAAATTCGGGCAATAAATGGTGAAACTGAAATACGAAACCAATGTATTTATTCCTGAATTTTGCCAGCGGGTTGCCCGTCAGTTTGTCAATTCTATTATTATTCAAGTAAATTTCGCCGGCATCAGCAGTGTCCAAAGTGCCTAAAATATGCAGTAAAGTACTTTTTCCGGCACCCGACGAGCCAACAATACTAACAATCTCCCCTTTATTAATTAGCAGGTCCACACCTTTTAAAACTTCCAGCGAGCCATATTTTTTGTGAATGTTTTTTGCTGTTAGCATGCAATCCTTTTGGTTATTTTATTATCATTTACATACAAACCTACAGGTTACAGGGCAACAGAAACTATAATTAGTGTAAAAATTAAATATAATTACCCTGCTGCGCAAACCTTGATTTGGTTATTTCGTTTATACAACTACATTTGCAAAAATTTTAAACCCAACCAATAATGTTTTGGACACTAGAATTAGCCAGTTATTTGGAAGAAGCACCCTGGCCTGCCACAAAAGATGAGCTGATTGATTATTCCATTCGCTCAGGTGCACCTATTGAAGTGGTTGAAAACTTACAGGAGCTTGAAGATGAAGGTGAAGTATACGAAAGTATTGAAGACATCTGGCCCGATTACCCAAGCCAGGACGACTTCATGTTTAATGAAGACGAATATTAAACTTTTTCCCTTTTAAGGGCTTAATACCGTTATAAAATTAAACCATCCGTTTTGCGGATGGTTTTTCTGTTTCTTATAATCTCCCTGTTTTTAAAAAAGTCAGAGGGGTTGCGGGCATTGGTACTTAACTGGTCATCGTTGTGTCACTCACTTGTACTTTTGGTTTTTTTAGCAGCTGTTTTTATTGCACTTACTTAAGTTATAACATGTGTTTGAAGCAAATTTTAATAAATAAAGGTAATTGCTGCCACCTGCAATACCGTACAAGTGAGTGAACCGCCAGAGGTCAGTCAATCTACAACGATGTTGAGCCTGGTTGTTAAAGCGCATACCAAAAAACTTTTCGGGCATTACCTTTGCGCACTATAAAAAAAGGGATGGCAATATTTATTTTTAATTGTCCTGACACCTGTTGTTAACCTATAATGCCGGAAAACTTAGTATAAATTAATAATGAAATACGAAAAAGAAATAAACCGCCGCAAAACCTTTGCAATTATCAGCCACCCCGATGCCGGTAAAACTACACTAACCGAAAAGTTTTTGTTGTTTGGTGGCGCCATACAAACGGCCGGTGCGGTTAAAAGCAATAAAATAAAAAAACACGCAACCAGCGATTTCATGGAAATAGAACGCCAGCGTGGAATTTCGGTAGCTACCTCGGTTATGAGTTTTGAATACAAGGGTATGCTCATTAACCTTTTGGATACACCGGGACACAAAGACTTTGCTGAAGATACTTACCGCACCCTTACTGCTGTTGATAGTGTTGTTTTGGTGGTGGATAGCGTAAACGGTGTGGAAGACCAAACCCGCCGCCTGATGGAAGTGTGTAGGATGAGAGATACACCGGTGATTGTTTTTATAAATAAAATGGACCGTGACGGTAAAAACCGTTTTGATCTTTTGGACGAAATTGAGGCGGAGTTAAAGATTTCGTTACACCCCATGACGTGGCCTATTAATAACGGTAAAGATTTTAAAGGCGTTTACAACCTGCACGATAAAAGCCTGGTACTTTTTGCCTCGCACACAAAGGGAGAGGATGAAGGTGTGGTTTCGATTGATGATTTAAGCAGCGCTGTGCTTGATGAAAAAATAGGAGATAGGGATGCCAGCCAGCTTCGCGAAGATGTTGAATTGATTGACGGGGTTTATGGCCCCTTAAATACCGCAGATTATCTATCGGGCAAAATAGCACCCGTGTTTTTTGGAAGTGCCGTAAACAATTTTGGAGTAAAGGAATTACTGGACACATTTATTGAAATTGCGCCAACGCCCCGCGACAGGCAAACCAGTGTACGCCCCGTAAGTGTGGCCGAACCCAAATTCAGCGGTTTTATTTTTAAAATACACGCCAACCTCGATCCCAAACATAGAGACCGTATTGCCTTTTTAAGGGTTTGTAGTGGCAAGTTTGAGCGTAATAAATATTTTCATCATGTGCGCATTGATAAGGATGTGCGCTTTAGCGCTCCATATTCGTTTTTAGCTCGTGATAAAGAAGTGGTGGACGAAGCTTACCCAGGTGATGTGGTAGGTTTATTTGACACCGGGAATTTTAAAATAGGAGATACCCTAACCTAAGGGGAGTATTTTTATTTTACCGGTATCCCCACCTTTAGCCCCGAAATATTTAAAGAGGTGGTTAACAAGGATCCCATGAAGACCAAGCAATTGGAAAAAGGATTG
>JBBSJX010000057.1:0-14364 GCA_038256825.1 Chitinophagales bacterium | reverse complement strand
TGCTGCAGGCTTTAACTATGTTTTTAATGGATCGGGAAACTGGAGTAATGCAGCTAACTGGAATTTGAAATACCGCCCTTCCAATCCTTTACCTGCCGGAAGCAAAATATTAATTGACCATGCACCTGGCGGCAGCTGTACCATGGATGTACCTTTTGATTTAATAGATGGAGTAAACATTGAGATTGCACCAAATAAAAAGTTGATTATTCCGCCGAAGGCGAATTGAGAACGAGAATATATTGAGTAAAAACAACCTTGCTTGTCAACAATTGATATTTGGCAAGCCCTTTTACTATCCTATACAGCAAATCATTTCAGTTGATAGAACTGTATTATTAAAAAATATTTCCCTGAATTAATTTACGACCTTTTGTAAATCGCTAACGGTATTCATGTTTAAAAAATACTTTTTCCAACCTGAGGGAATGGGAATGATAAAAGTATTTATTTGCTCTAAAGCGTAGATCAGACTGTGTTTTTCCAGTTCGTTCTTTTTATTTTTTACTGCAATTTTTTTTAAGCCTGCAGCGGTATAAATAGCACAAAGCGGTTCGGGTAACATCTTGTCTTTAAAAATATAAGCATCAAAACCAGGATTTTGCTTAAACTGTTGCTGCAGGTATTGGATCACCTCCAGGTTCATTTCAATCATATCGCAGGCAAGAACCAGTAAATTTTTTTTGGGGTATTCGGTATGAGAAGTTAATATACCTAACAAGGGGCCCATGATATTCAGGTCGCGGCCATCGGGTATGAGTTTATGCGAAAAAAATACTCTTTTATAAATTGGATATTGGGCTTTATTAACAGAAAAAGCTACTTCAAGATCTAATTTTGATAACAATGAAAAAGCTTGCTGTGCCCAGGTAATTTTTTTTGAACTTATTAATAAACCCTTGTCTCTACCCATGCGTAGACTTTGACCACCACACAATACAATACCAACCATAACAATAAATTTTTATACTTAAGAATTGTGATAATTATTCATTTGGGCAAACAAACTGCTTTAAATAATTTTAAATGCAACCTGCTTTAAAAGCTAATGTAAAAACCAAGGTTAGGGTAAGTGGTTATAATAAAACCGAATGTTCACTAATTCCAGGCAATGGTATACTTGCTAAATTGACGCATTATGCATACCATATTATACTAAGGTACTACGTTTTTATAATTTTTACATCAATATAAATTTTATAAAAATCTAAAATTTTTGTTTCAATTCATTTATACTGAAAAAATTGCCCGGAGTTTTTAATCATTTGTATGCTGCATTCCTTCGGCAACATGAAAAATATGAATGATATAAGGGAAAAGGGCATCCATTGTTTCCTGTGCGCCACGAGTAGAACCGGGTAAAGTTAACACCAGGGTATTATTGATAAATCCAGCCACACCCCGCGATAGCATAGCATAAGGTGTGCGCTGCTGCCCGTAACTACGTGCAGCCTCCATTATTCCCGGAATATTCCGGTTTATTAAGGGTTCTATTGCTTCGGGGGTTACATCGCGTTTTGAAAGGCCGGTACCACCGGTAAACAGAACTATATTAAAATTACTGTTACAAAGTTCCGTGGCTGTTTTTTGAATAGTATCAAAATCATCAGCAATTACAGTATAAGAAGATACCTCAAGCCCGGTTTCCTGTAATTTTTTTATTACCGCCTTCCCGGCAAAGTCCTGTTTTACACCAGCCGATACACTGTCAGAGCAAACAACAACGGCACATTGGAGTGCTTTATTTGGAAAATCAGTGTATTGAGATTTACCCCCTTTTTTTGAAATCAGTTTTATATCTCCAATTTCAATATGCTTATCAATAGGCTTTAGCATATCGTACATGGTTAAGGCTGTAATAGCTGCACCATGCATTGCTTCCACCTCAACCCCGGTACGGTAAATGGTATGTACTTCTACACTAATGATTATTGAAAGCCCCGCAACCTGGTGTTGAATACTGGTAAATTCAACCGGTAATGGATGACAGTCTGGAATAACATCACTGGTTTTTTTAACGGCCAACAAACCTGCTGCGCGGCTAAATTCAAAAACATCGCCTTTTGGCACCTTTTTATTTTCAATTGCTTCAATAGTTTCGGGGCTTGAAACCTTAACAACCGCCTGTGCAATGGCTTTGCGTAAACTGTTTACTTTATGGGTGATATTTACCATTACTTCATTTGTTTAATTTCCATTGATAACTCTCATCTGCAAAAATTTCCTTTCCCCAAACCGGCAGATCCGCTTTTATTAATTCAACCATTTCTTCGCATGCATCTATAGCTTCCTTTCGGTGTACTGCTGATGTAAACACAAATAGGCAAATCTGCCCTGCTTCTACTATACCTAAACTATGGTATATATGCATACAGGTTAGCGGATATTTTTTAAAAATGACTTCCCTTAATTCAGTCATTTTTTCTAAAGCCATTTCCTCATAAGTAGTATATTCAATAGCAGCTACTTCTTTTTCATTTATTACATCTTTCCTTACCTGGCCCAAAAAAATACTATGGCCGCCAATTGAAGTATTAGTAGCATGTTTTGCTATACTTTCACCAATAAACGCGGGGTCAATTGCTCCCTGAACAAAAATATTTCTGGTTTTACTACTCATACCTGTTGCTTAGAATGTTTTGTGTGCCATTGCGGAATACCACCCTTTAAACTTTTAAATAACCTGTTTGGATTATGTTTTATTAAAAGTGCTGCTGCCTGCAGGCTCCGTTTACCTGACTGGCAAAATAACACAATTGTATCTTCCTTAAATCCAACAGGATTTTGTTTTAATTCGCTCAGGGATAAATGCAAATGGTCAAAAGTGTTTATAATGGGTAATTCGCCTTGTTCTCTAACATCAACTATAATAGCATTTTTTATTAAAATATATTTTTCAAACGCTTCTAAATCTATTTCGTTAACACACGAATCAACAGAACAGCTAAGTTCATAATCCCAGCTTTCAAAGTCAGTCTTATCAACCGGAGCCGGGTGTTTATTGCTGTGTGATAACTCTATTTCGTAAAAAGTATTTTCAAGGGAGTTGTAAGTGAGTAACCGGTTAGTTAGGGGTTTACCCATACCCACAATTAATTTAATTGTTTCGTTTGCCATAAGGTTGCCGATTATTCCGGGCAATACACCAAGCACACCCGCTTCAGCGCAATCCGGCACTTCTCCAGTACCTGGTGCATCAGAAAATACATCGCGGTAATTAACCGAACCATTTAAATTAAATACAGCCACCTGTCCTTCAAATTTAAACACGCTTCCATAAATTAATGGCTTGCCCTGCAGCACGCAGGCATCGTTAACAAGGTAGCGTGTTGTAAAATTGTCTGAACCATCCACCACAATATCAAATGCACTTATTATGTCCCAGGCATTTAAATTGGTTATTCTTTTTTCAAAAAGCTTTAATTGTACCTGGGGGTTTAGCTGTTTTACTTTTTGCGCAGCAATGGTAGTTTTCAATTTTCCAACATCATCTATGCCATATAAAATTTGCCGGTGAAGGTTAGATGCGGATATACTGTCATCATCTGCAATACCAATAGTGCCCACGCCTGCCGCAACCAGGTATTGCAAAACAGGGCAGCCCAAACCTCCGGCACCAACCACCAATACTTTCGCGTTAATTAATTTTCGCTGGCCCGCCTCCCCTATTTCTCCTAGTAAAACCTGGCGGCTGTATCGTTCTTTTTGATCGTTGGTTAACATGAAAAATGAAGCTATTTAGAGAGGAATATGGTTTCCAACATTTGTATTTCAATTCATCATCGTTGTGTCACTCACTTGTACTTTTTGCTCTTTTAGCAGCTTAAAAATTATTCTAAAATGGCAATTATTTAATTCTTACCCCCCTGAAAAAGGTGGCAAAAGCGCTATGGTTGTATTTTCAACTATGGGTGTATTTTGATGAACCATTTTTTTGTTTACCGCAATCGCGTATTTCATGCCTGCCAATGCCGGGTAACGTTGCTGCAGTATTATTTGCAAATTGTCGGTATCCATCACCTCGTTTTTTAAATTAAAATTTGCACCGGTAACGCCCGCTACCTGCCCAAAAGCCAGAATATTTATCTCCATAAGTTATATAGTTAAAAGTTTAACCACTGCAATTATTAAAACACCTGCTAATACGCGTTTTAAAACCATCTGGTTAAACCGCTGTGCTCCAAAATAAGAACCTGCTATTCCTCCAATTAAGGCAACTATAACAAAGGTCACCATATTACTGGTGGGCACCAACCCATTGTAAAGCTGCCCGGCAAAACCCGATAAAGAATTAACAAAAATAAATAAAGCGCTGATGGCAGCAGCTTGTTTTAGGTTCGTCCATTTTAAAAGGAGCAGGATGGGCGATAAAATAATTCCACCCCCAATACCAATCATCCCCGATACCAACCCAATGGAGCCACCAATGACCAACGCAAGCGGAATGGAGTGTTCCTTATTATGCTCAAAATCACTTTTTTTGAAGCCCGCAAAACGAATAATGGCGAACAATAACAGAACACCTAAAATCTTTTTATAAAGGCTTTGTTCTATAGTAATCAGTCCTCCTATAAAAGCCATAGGCACGGATATGACGGCTAGTGGCCAGAACAAATTCCACAAAAAATGTTTGGCCTTATAAAACTGAGAAAATGCGATGATGGATACAAAAATATTAAGGATTAATGCCGTTGGTTTCATAACCTCCGGTGCCATGCTGAACAGGGCCATTAATGCCAGATAACCACTTGCGCCGCCATGCCCTACGGAAGCATATAAAAATGCTACAATTAACAACAGGAGATAAAAGATTATTGAAGGGTCACTCATTAAAAAACTAATTTAATTTGTTGCCGGCAAAATTAAAGTGCAAACTAATTAAGAAAACCGGCAGACAAATAATTGTATCAGAGGTTATTTATAAAATGCACTGCTACTAAATCGCCCTTTTGGTAAACGGTATTTTCCTCATCTAAAATTATCAGGCAATCTGCCCTGGCAAACGAGCTCATTTTAAACGACTCCTGGGCATCCAGTGGTTTTACACCGTTTGCCGTTACCCTTGCTTTTAAAAAATGGGTAAGGCCTGCGTTTTTGTTATAATCTGAAAGTAAGGGCAAATAACCTGTTTTAACTAAGGGGGATGGTAACCCCATTAAATGTTGTATTGCTAACATAACATACTCGTAAAAACAGGTTAGCACCGATGATGGATTACCCGGCAAGCCAAAAATTACTTTGTTGCCTTTTTTGCCAAATAGTAATGGTTTGCCCGGCTTTTGTTTCACTTTATGAAAAATGGTATTAACCCCGGCGTTCCGAAGTGCTTTTGTAACAAAATCATAATCGCCCACGCTTACTCCACCGGTTAACAATACCATGTCGGATTTTAATAGTTCGCTTTCAATTATCCTCGTTAAAAGTTCCATGTCGTCATCAACTATTTGCGCGGTTACATTAACTATTTGCTGTTGAGCTAAAGCTGCGGTTACAGCATACGAATTAGATTCGTAAACCTGCCCATGCCCTAGCGGGTTGCCGGGTTTTTGTAATTCTTTGCCCGTAACTAAAATGGAAACGGCGGGTTTAGGAATAACGTTGAAATGGTTAATGCCCAGGCCTGCAATAAAACCAATTGCCCCGGCCGACAAATAGGTTCCGGAATGTAATGCGATGGCTCCTTTTTTTATTTCTGCACCCTGCAGGCGTACATTAGCTCCCTTTTTTAAATTTAGATCGTGGATGGTGATACATTCCTGCTCAACCGTTACTTTTTCCTGCATAACCACAGTATCGAGCCCGGCGGGCACCGGGGCACCTGTAAATATTCTTACCGCATGTTGATTATTGATTTCGCTTTGTTGTGTTTCGCCGGCCTGAACAATACCCTTAACCTTTAATGTAGTGTTGTTCCAGTTATTAAAATTAAAAGCATAACCGTCCATTGCTGACT
This sequence comes from Chitinophagales bacterium, assembly GCA_038256825.1. Classification (GTDB taxonomy): domain Bacteria; phylum Bacteroidota; class Bacteroidia; order Chitinophagales; family Chitinophagaceae; genus Segetibacter. The sequence goes on along the minus strand of JBBSJX010000057.1, from coordinate 8,411 downwards.
GAGGAAATGGAGGAAAATCGCCCGGTGCATAAATATCCTGTGCAAGCATTAATCCCAATGCATTACTTAAATCCACGTTAGTTGAGCCTAAGGATTGGATATTTGATAATACCAGGTTTTTGGCTTGCGTTACAGAAATCATTAAAAACTTGATTAAGATTTTAAGAGATGGAATGATTTACAGTTGGCTGTGAAATTTTGATGCTTATTGATATGGAGCACAAGGGTGCGACGCAACGGATGATGCCATGAAAGGTAATGCCGGCTACCCAAAAAAACTGCTAAAGGTTTTAACCTCCAATGGATATCATGCTCCTGTTTTGCATATGTTCCGAATCTATTTCTTCCATTTTATCAGCAAACTGGCCGCCGCGCTCCGCCATTTTACTAGCTATACATTCTTTGATTAAAGGCACAATATCCTCACCAGATCGTAAGGCTGTTAACAGGTCGGTTTCATGTTGGGAGAAAAGGCAGTTTTTCATTTTACCATCGGCAGTTAAACGCATCCGGTTGCAGTCGCCACAAAAGGGAGCGGTAATGGTACTTATTACCGCAAAGGTTCCGGTATGGCCCGGCACAATATACTTTTTGGCTGTATCGTGCACCTCATCTTTTAGTTTAATAAAATCGAATTTTTGCTCAACCACCTCTAAAATTTGTTTCAATCCAAATACTTTACTGCTTTCCCAACGATTGCCCGAGAAAGGCATAAACTCAATAAAACGTATGTGAACAGGAAGGTGTTTTGTCCAGGCAACAAAGTCGTTGATTTCGCTATCGTTTACCCCGCTCATAACCACCACATTCACTTTTGCATGAATGCCCTCGCGGGTTAACATCTGTATATTATCAATCACCTTTTGATATTGGTTGCGCCTGGTGATGAGGTTAAATTTTTCGGCATTTAAGGTGTCGAGAGAAACATTAATGGAGCGCACGCCGGCTTTTTTTAGCACAGGCAAAAATGCATCTAAGCGAGTGCCATTGGTAGTTAAAGTAAGCTCAACGGGAAATGCTGAAAGTGATGTAATAATTTCGGCTGCATCTTTACGCACCAGTGGTTCGCCACCGGTTAGCCTGATTTTATTTACACCAAGTGAAACAAATATGCGGGCTATTTCATTAATCTCGTCGGCCTGCATTAAGCTGGATGATGGCGTAGAAACAAAGTCCTCTTCGGGCATACAATAAAAACAACGCAGATTACAATTATCCGTTAGTGAAATGCGAAGGTAATTATGCACCCTATTGAAGGTGTCTTTAAGCATAGAACAAAATTAAATTACTAAATATTGCAGAATAACAAATTTAACCTTTTGACCTCAAATGAAATTATAAAGCCGTTTTAGGTTGTTTAGAAGCGGAAGAACAGAATAATTACAAGTGCAGTATGTAGGCTAATTGTTTTATAGCAACTTTAAACAACGTTTTATAATTTCTATTTTTTTGCTAAAGAACACTTTAAATTATAAATAAGTAAATGCATGGTTTTGCTTATGTCATTATTTTTAGGGATGACGATACAATGATTAATTATTTTTTTTGCTAAAGGTTAAATAATTCATGTGTGCAAACCGCCGGTTGTCGGTGGGGCGGCAATAAAAGACACGTTTCAGTACAAATGCCAAGTATATAAAAAGCAACTTTACTTATATAACCACATTCACAAACTACTGGTTATTCAACCATTTCTGTTTTATTTCCGGTAGCATTTCGGTTGGTTTCATGCTCTTTTTTCCACTGGCGAATAGAGGTAAAAGGCATTTTCAAAAGGTTAACTGCGGTAAGTTCGTCGGGATTTGAATAAGTGGGCACGCCAATTACCAGGTCGCTTTGGTGCACATTAAGTTTAAGGGTTTTGTGAAGCCGGTCCCAAAAGGAGAAAATGACCGAATAGTTACTGTCGGTTTCGTTGCGCACCATGGAGTGATGGATGCCATGCATGCGCGGGGTTACAAAAACCTTATTTAAAACCCGCTCAACCCGCAGTGGTATTTTTATATTACTATGATGAAAAAGCGTAGCGGCTTCAAAAACAATTTCGTACACTATAACGGTTAATGGAACAGCACCCGATATAAAAATAAATGCCCCCCTGAAAAATACGGAACCAACCATTTCGCCAAAATGAAAACGGGCAGCGGTATGAATATCCAGATCAAGATCGGTATGATGCACCAGGTGAAACCGCCATAATAATGGCACCTTGTGGTTAATAACATGCCATAAGTAATTGCCGTAATCGAAAAGTAAAAAGGAAATACAGGCGGTAAGCCACCAAGGTAAACTTACAAAATACCGGATACCATATTGCAAATCCTCATTTTGAATAGCCAGCCAAATTACAATAGGTATAAAAAGGAAGCGTAACAAAATAAAAGATGGAATAGAGACCACGTTGGAGATCATCATTCGTTTATATCGAGTTTGCACCCTACGCCGGAGTTGAAATTTTTCTTCTATAAAAAACAAGACTATAAAAACCCCTACTAAAATCGGGATCCCTTTCCAATCGAATATGCGGTGAATGATTTCCATTATTCTCTTAATTTTTCTCCTTCGCTTTTACCGGGATGTAAAGTGGTGTCGCGGTTTAAATTTAGCTCCTCCTGTTTTTCGGGTGATGAATTTACAGGTTCTAATCCAAAACGCAACTTCCACGATCTGATGCCTGTTTTAAGTTCCTGCAAAGGACTAAACGGAGGTTTATATCCATAAGCTCTGTATTTGCCTGGCTGCACTTTTCCTTTTTGCCTTACAAAGCCTTCAAAACCGGCAATCCAATTATTAAATTCACTCATAAAGCTATCGTCTGTAATAACATCTTCGGCCTGGTTGTCGCTGTATTTTTTTCCCTTGCCTGTAGTTTCGTGTTTCCATAATTGCTCCGGCACTTCAATTCCACCATACCTGCATTGCCAAACAAGGGGAGCATAAGCGTTTCGTTCATTTTCAAAAGGTTCCGCTTCGGGGTTAAAATAGGCTTTGTGTTGTAAAATTACTGGTCGCCCATCTGGCCCCATTTCATCACCCCCTTCATCGCCATAACAAAAAAAGGCTGCTGTTCTTCCCTCCAGGTGGTTAACCGACAGCGTTTTAAAAGCTTCGGTATGTTCAAAAGCCATTGCTTTTTCCGGATCTTTATGCCCAATAATTTCTTCATCGGGGTTGCCCCCATTCATACACACCATTCTATCAAACATTGCTTTCAGGTTGCTGGGGGGTCCATACCAGTTTATCGGGCCAATAATTGCCCATGCATCGGCCATATCCAGGCGGGCATACATATCAAGGTTCCACATAAGGTCGGGCTCTGCACTATCGTTTTTACTGTAGCAGTTACAAGGCCACACACATAAAGCCATAGAAGTTGAAACGCAGCCATTGCACGATTGTATTTTTTCGCGCTTATAAACATTGCCTAAATCCTCGTAATCAATCTCCCAATCTTCAGGTAATTTATCTGCCATTTTCAACATTAGGGTACGCGATTTACTATCTACGCCAGGGCAATTGTATTGCCTCCGCTGCGAAGCAGAAATGATCAGAATCCTGAAAGGGCGTTCACTAACAGGTAACTCCGCATTCGCATCGTTGGGTTTCATATGTTTTACTTTTAATTTATTCCCGTACTAACCACCCTATTTTAGGTTTACAAGTTTTTGATACTACCTTGATTAGTGTAATATTATTATTGGGTAACCGGCATTCACTTGTTTCATCAACATCGTTGTGTCACTCACTTGTGCGGCAAAATATACCGCAGCTTTTTACATACTAAACTTAAGCCAACATATAATATTTAATACAACATCGTGCGCAGTTTAACCTGAACCCTATGAACTAAAATATGGTTTCAGATGAGATTTTCAAAAAACAGGTGTTAGTTTTTTTCAAGTACTTTTACCGCCATAATAATATATACAATATGCTTTATTCTATGACGGGTTTTGGCAGGGCTGAACAAACTGTGGGTGATATAATGTTTTTGGTAGAAGTAAAATCGCTTAACGGCAAACAGTTTGATATGCGTATTACCATCCCACCGCTTTTAAAACCCTACGAATTTGATATAAGAAAATTAATACAGGATAAGTTGGTGCGTGGCAGTGTGGAATGCAACATTTTTATTAAACAAAACGGCGCAGCAAAACCGGTAACTATTAATAAAGAACTGGCTAAGGCTTACTACTTACCCATTGCCGAATTATCGGCCGAACTGAACCTGGACGCCGGAAGTGTTTTAAGCGCCTTACTTAAATTACCAGAAGTAATAACGCCCACAAACGAAATGCTTTCGCCCGAAGATTACAAAGGCTTTGAAAATGTGTTAACCAGCGCCCTCGATATATTGAAGAAGCACCGGGCAAATGAAGGCAAATCAATTGAAACGGATTTGTTGCTGCGTATTGAAAATATTCTGATGCAACAAAACATCATTTCGAAACTGGAAGGTGGCCGGCAGCAAAAAATACGCGATGGCTTACGCAAGGTGTTGGAAGATAATGTAGGAAAAGATAATTATGACCCAAACCGCCTGGAGCAGGAACTGATTTATTATATTGAAAAAATTGACATCAGCGAAGAGCAGGTGCGTTTACGTAACCATTGCGACTATTTCAGGAGCATTCTTACCGAGCAGGAAGAAGGAAAGGGAAAAAAACTGTCGTTCATTATGCAGGAAATAGGAAGAGAAATTAATACTACCGGTTCAAAGGCTTACGATTCAGAAATTCAAAAAAGTGTTGTATTAATGAAGGATGAACTGGAGAAAGCAAAAGAACAGGTACTAAATGCTTTGTAGCAAAAATGAATGCAAGCCCTTCCCCGGATAATTAAGATGGGTAAGCTTACGCTAAACACACATTACATCCATTCAATACATTTGTAAAAACATTACGATTGAAGAAATTTTGGTTAATCATGCTGGCGGCAGTAGTATCGTGCAACACCATTGATGTTTATGAAAAAACGACCATCTTTCCCGCTCACAGTTGGAACGTTTCTGAAAAGCCTTCTTTTTCTTATGAAATTCAGGATACCACATCGTTGTACAATATTTTTTTGGTATTACGCCACGAAGATGCCTATCGTTACAATAACATATGGCTGAACATTGGCATGAAAGGCCCAACCGACAGCATAAATGTTCGCAGAGAATTTATACTGGCCAATAATACCCAGGGTTGGCTGGGCAGTGGTATGGACGATATTTTTGAACACCGCATACTCTTTAATGATAAGCCAGCCGCATTGCAAAAGGGCAGGTACACTTTTACACTTCAGCAGGCAATGCGCGAAGATCCCTTGGATCATATTTTAAACGTAGGCGTAAGGGTGGAAAAGGTTAAATAGCCACAATGAAAAAGTTTAAATCGAGCCGGCTTGCATTAATTACCCTGGCATATTGGATATTGCTGGTTTACGTGGTAGTAGCTTTAGTATGGTGGTTTATATCGCTCATGCAACAAAACGACCGAATGGCCCTGTTGCTGATAAACGAATTGAAACACGATGACCCCGCCTATATAATTAAAGCCGAAAAAATTTTAGATGCCGAAAAAAGGAAAACCACCCAATACGTTGGTGAAGGGATTACCTTTTTAGCGCTGATACTTTTAGGCGCTGTATTTGTTTACCGCGCCACACGCAGGCAAATAAGGCTTTCGCAACAGCAGCAAAATTTTATGATGGCGGTAACCCACGAGTTAAAAACCCCCATAGCCATTGCACAACTAAACCTGGAAACACTACAAAAGCACCGGCTGGAAGAAAGCCAGCAACAAAAATTAATTGCCAACACCCTGCAGGAAGCCAACCGGTTAAACACCCTTTGTAACAATATTTTACTGGCAGCACAGTTAGATGCAGGCGCTTACACCATTGCAAAAAACGAAATCAATTTAAGCGAAGTAATTCTTACAACCATTACCGAATTTAAAAACCGGTTTACAAACAGGGAGCTAAAATATACCATACAGGAAGGCATTTTTATTATGGGGGAATTGTTGTTACTGCAAATGCTCATCAACAATTTGTTGGATAATGCTTTGAAATACGCTCCCAAAACAAGTGAAATTAAAGTGAGCCTTAAACAAACGGACCATACTATTGAATTACAGGTTGCCGACGAAGGGCCGGGTATACCTGATGAGGAAAAGAAAAAGGTGTTTGAAAAATTTTACCGGATAGGAAACGAAAGTACCCGCACAGCAAAGGGAAGCGGTTTAGGATTATTTTTATGCAAGCGCATTGTGGAGGATCACCAGGGACAAATAAAAGTGCAGAACAAAGAAACCGGGGGAACTATTTTTACAGTTGAGTTTAAAAGCTAAAAACCCATGGTGAAAGAAAACAGCAAAGCAAATATTTTATTGGTTGAGGACGAAGAAAACCTACACGAAGCTTTAAAGCTCAATCTTGAACTGGAAGGTTACGAAATCACTTCGGCTTACGACGGTAACGAAGCTTTAAAAGCCATTGAAGACGAATATTTTGACCTGATAATTATGGACGTTATGCTGCCCGGCGTGGATGGGATATCGGTTACCGAAAATGTTCGCCTGCACAATAACGAAGTACCCATATTAATACTTAGTGCAAAAACTACCAGCGCCGACCGGGTACTGGGTTTAAAAAAAGGTGCAGACGACTACCTGGCCAAACCATTTAACCTGGAAGAGCTTTTACTTAGGGTTGATAAATTGATCCTTAAAAATAAGAAGCTGCTGGACAAGGAAACCATTGGAGATACCTACGAGTTTGGCAACAATAAAATTGATTTTAAAGCGCAGGAAGCTACCTGTTGGAATAAGGAAAACATTCAGTTAAGTAAAAAGGAAGTCATGCTTTTAAAGTTGCTTATTGAAAATAAAAACGAGGTTGTAACCCGCGAAAAAATACTACAATCCGTTTGGGGTTACAATGTTTACCCTACCACCCGCACCATCGATAATTTTATTTTAAACTTTAGAAAATACTTTGAACACGATAGCCGCAACCCAAAGTTTTTCCATTCAGTTAGAGGGGTGGGTTATAAGTATACAGGCGGTTAACTACAGCTGCATCACCCATAATATTTTAAAATAAGATGCCATAATAACAAATGATGAAGTGATTGCGACGCAACGATGATACCATGAAATACCTAGCTGGTATCACCCAAAAAATTAAATTACTTGCGTATTTCAATCTTTAATTGTCGCACCCCAACCTCGTTACCTGTTATACAACCACGTTAGTTCCGCCAGCCTGCTTTCAACATCACCGGTTAACTGATCTTGTTTTAGCCTCCAGCTCCAGTTATTTATAATGGTTGCCGGGCGGTTCATCCGGCCTGTTTCATCCAGCTCCAATAAATCCTGTATGGGGATGATGGCAATTTTGGCCACCGAGCCAAGTGCCATTCGTATAAAAATATCATTCACATTATCTTCTGTTACCAGCCTGCCTGTATACTTGTTTATTCGTTGTTTTATGCTGTCACCTGCATCGGTGCGAAACCAACCTTTAGTGGTATTGTTATCGTGGGTGCCGGTATACACAATGTAGTTTTCGGTATAGTTGTGCGGTATGTAATTGGAGTTGGGCAAATCATCGCCAAAGGCAAAATGCAACACCTTCATGCCGGGCATTTTAAACTCATCGCGCAACTCGTAAACGGGATCGTCAATCTCGCCAAGGTCTTCAGCCACCAGGGGAAAATCGCCCATCGTCTTTTTAATTACCCTGAAAAAATCGGCCCGTGGACCTCGATGCCATTCACCCTTTTTTGCAGTGGTTTCACCTGCCGGCACCTGCCAGTAATCGGCAAAAGCCCTGAAATGATCCAGGCGCAACATATCAAATAGCTGGGCATTTTTACGCAATCTTTCAATCCACCAGCTATAATGTTGCTCCTTTAAAACATCCCAGTTAAAAACGGGCATTCCCCAAAGCTGGCCATCATCGCTAAAACCATCCGGCGGCACACCCGCTACACCCAATAAACTTCCTTCATCATCTATTGCAAAAAGTTCAGGGTTCGCCCATACATCAACCGAATCGTAACTGGCATAAAAAGGAAGGTCGCCAAATAATTTTATACCCTTATCATTACAATATGCCCTAAGGGCTTTCCATTGCCGGAGGAAAATAAACTGCAGCCATTTTATTTTATCTACCTCTTGCTGGTGTGTAGCAGCTACTTCATCCAGCACCTGCCTGTTGCGCAGTTTAAAATCATCCGGCCATTGAAACCATGCTTGTCCATTATTCTGCTCTTTTAAAACGAGGTAATGCGCAAAATCATCCAACCATTCCTTTTCCTGTTTACAGAATGTTTTGAAGGGTCCCTGTAAATGTTCGGCCTTGCCCTTGTTATATGCCTGCCAGGCTTTGTTAAATAAGGCAGCTTTCACTTTTTCTGC
>JBBSJX010000056.1:0-14571 GCA_038256825.1 Chitinophagales bacterium | reverse complement strand
CTGAAGATTTGGCTCCATTATCCTTTTCTACCTGGTCGTTTCCTTTAGGGTCTTGTTCCGGAGTTTTAGGACCTAAATCTTTATTTTCCATGGCATTACGTTTTTGTTTAGTTAATAAAGTGGATCGGATAAAAGTTAGAAACGATTTTAGAGTTATCCTACATATTTATTTTAAAAAGTTGTCGATTTGCATAATTGATATCGGCTTTTCAACAACCTGGAATTTTGAATCATTAATTTCCGGTTTATTGCTCGGTTTATTTGCACTTATCAAAAACAAATGAACATCGGGACGAACTTCTAAAAATTGATTAGCTGCCGGCCAACCCAAACCGTCAGGTAAATTATTGTCGAGTATAATAATGTCGGGAATATTATCATGGGCCGAATCCAATCCTTCGGCTAATGTATGAGAAATGCTTACCTCGCAATTTTTCTTGGTTAAGTAGAACTGCATCAACAAACAAAAATCAACTTCATCATCTATTATTAAAACTTTCTTTTTCTCCATGGTAAAAGCTTAATAAAAAAATGTTGCCATTGCTATTAATAATTTTTATATGCTTTGGTTACTGTAGATGTAGAAACAATTTCTCAAACAAAAAATAAAACCGGAAGTATTTTATATGCAGACCAATTATTTACCCATTTAATTAACAATAGACTATGCGATTAGGATTTTTATCCAAATTAATTAGTAAATAACAGGCCTGGCTTTTCCACTTTGAATCAATTCATAATTATTTACTTGTAACATGCTAGTTTACAATTAGTATGATGGCACCAATTTTGCCTTAGTGTCAAAAAAATATAAAAATAATAATTAGATGAAAAGGAAAATTGCAGTATTGGTAATGAGTAGTATGATGGTGCTTGGGTTAAATGCCCAAAACTTGTCTTTTGGCCCTTCAGCAGGTTTTGGTGGCACCTGGATTTCTGGTTTACCCAACTCGAAATCACGGGCTGCGGGAAATGTGGGTGTCGCTTTAACTTATAGCAGCGCTCCCCATTTTGGTATTGGATCGGAGCTGAAGTATTCAATTGAGGGTGGCAACTCTAAAGTTGGAAGTACTGATATTGAAACGCGGCTGGATTACATAAGAGTTCCTTTAAAGTTGATTTACTTTTTTGGCGATTTTGGTGATAAGCTTCGTCCTAAAGTTGCCATCGGTCCATCATTTGGTTTTCTTGTTGGTGGTAATAGGGAAACTTCAAATAACAATATGGTAACCAGTAAAACAAATGCAACCGATCTTTTTAAAACTTTGGATGTAGGTATTGGTGCATCAGCCGGCATTAATTACCGCCTGGTTAAAAATACCTGGTTTGTTGCCGATGTTAATTATTATAATGGCTTAACTAATATTAACCAAACAGGTACTGCCAATAATAAAAACCGCAATATTGGTTTAAACATTGGTGTAAATTTTGGAATAGGAAATGCCAGGTAGATTTTAAAAATTTATATTTTTAAAAAAATCATTCTAAATATGTAGCATAGGCATTTTGCTTAGGTTAATAACAAAAATTAAAAAATATAATCATGATCAAATTTAATTTTAATCAAGCTTTAGCCCTGCTGGTTATTCCCGGAGTTATGGCAATGGGTTGTAGCAGTATGAATAAAACACAAAAAGGTGTTGCAATAGGTGCCGGAGCCGGTGGGGCTGTTGGTGCAGGTGTTGGTAAAGCGGCCGGAAATACTGCATTAGGTGCTATTATTGGTGCTGCTGTAGGTGGTGCAACGGGTGGAATTATTGGGAGAAAAATGGATAAGCAGGCTGAGGAAATGGCAAAAATACCGGGTGCAGAAGTTAAACGTGTAGGTGAAGGTATTAATGTAACCTTTGAATCAGGGGTATTATTTGGTATTGACCAAAGCACCTTATCAAATTCGGCCGAAAGTAAAATAAAGGAGTTGGCTGGTATCTTAAACAAAAATCCTGATACTTACATCCTGATCGAAGGGCATACTGACAATACGGGAAGCGCATCTCATAACATGGGATTGTCTGAAAAAAGGGCAAAATCAGTTGCCAGTTTTTTAAGTGCCCAAAGTATTGACGCCTCAAGGCTTAAAACGGCTTGGTACGGCGAAAGTCAACCAAAAGTTGGCAACGATTCAGAAAGCAATCGTGCTCAAAACCGCCGTGTAGAATTTGCTATTTATGCTAACGAAAAATTAGTAGAAGAGGCTAAACAAGAAGCTGGTAAAGGATAAATTTTTAAATTTAGTGAGTAAAGGTGCTTCTTAATTGAGGCGCCTTTTTTTGTTAGTTTAAATTCGGGCTAAGTAAGAAATGGAGAAAGATTATTTTACCGGCATTACAATATATAGCAACATAGTTGTGTCACTCCCTTGTACAGCCAGCACAATATTCATCTTTATTGTTTAGTTACAAAACATAAAAAAAGTGCAGCAATTGCTACACTTCATTTATATTATTTATAATGTCTTAAACTGATTTTCTTCCACCAATAAGCGATAGAAGAAATAAAACAATAAAAATAAAGAACAGGATTTTGGCAATGCCTGCAGCACCGGCTGCTATACCACCAAATCCGAAAACAGCGGCTATAATCGCTATTATTAAAAAGGTTACTGTCCAGCGTAGCATAGTTTTAAATTTTAGGGTGATGAATATATGCTATAAATAATAAATAATCGTACCAATAAAAGATGATACTTTTCTTAATACAACAGACTGAATTTCAATTTAATATTTAAAAGGACCTAATCAAAATACACTAAAATTTTGGTTGATTTAACTTTCAAAAACACCTGTTTTATATATATTTTCGTTACCTCTTTTACGGATAACACATTTTTATCCTCAAATTGTTTGATGAAATAAGTTTTCTGCTTTGTAACTTTTTAATTTTGAAATTAGTACTCATTCTCAATTAGTTAATATTTGCAAAGCACTTCTTCTTTATTTATGGGCGACTGGTGTAGAGATATTTCCCCATGTTATAAAGAATTTGCAACTAACTACTTGAAAAACAATTAAAATACAAAAAAAATATATTAATAAAGCATTGAAATAAAACATTTTAATATTTATTTTAATAAAGTGAAACTTTGGTGCTGAAGTTGGGTTTATTAACAGTGATTTTATAACCCCTAAAAAGCTATCGTTATGCTTAGTCAAATACAGACCCAAAAACATCAGTTGAAAATTCTGCCCCAGCAAATCCAAATGCTGAATATTTTTCACCTAAATGTTTTAGAGTTAGACCAACGTATCCAGGATGAAATTGATGAAAATCCATTGTTGGAAAAAAATGACGAAGAAGAAACCACCGGCGCGGATAAGACCACTAAAGAAGCGGTACATGATTTTGAAGATTGGGAAGAACATGGATACGATGATATACCGGATTACAAACTGGAATACGAAAACTACTTTAACAGCGAAGCTGTTCCCAACATCCCCATTAGAGCTTTCACCGATTTTAGAGAAGGTTTAAAAGAGCAAATCCGTTTTGCTGATTTAACCGATCGCCAATTACAACTTGCAGATTATATTATCGATTGCCTTAACTGCAGCGGGTACTTACTGCAGGAGTTAGAAGATATGGCCGATGACTTGTCGTTTAAGCAGGGGATGATTGTAGAAGAAGAAGAGTTGTTAGATGTAGTACAAGCCATTCAAAAATTGGAACCAATAGGCATTGGGGCTAAAAATGCCCGTGAGTGTTTATTAATTCAGTTATATCGCTTAGATAAGAAAGGGCCCGACGTTAAGAAAGCCATCAAATTGCTGGAAGATCTTTACAGCGATTTGTCTCACCGGAACATGGATAAAATAATGGAAGCCCTTGCTATTGATGAGGTAGAATTAAAAATCATCCTTAAGTTATTGTCATCCTTAAAAATGAAACCTATACTCGAGGAAATAGAAGGCAATTTGAATGTAAACAATAACATTCTTCCCGATTTCATATTAACCATAAACGAAGAAGAAAATATAGAAGTTAACTTATTTCGTTCACGGTCTTCCTCTTTGTACATTAACCAATCGTTAATGGAAACGGTGCATAATCCTGCCGTTGTCAGGGATAAACAGGCTACTCAATATTTAAAAAGCAAACTAAACTCCGCTCAATGGTTTGTAAACGCTATTAAGCAACGCGAAAGCACCATGATGCATATTATGAGGGCAATAGTTGAATTACAGCGGGAGTATTTTATTTATGGTGATGTGAGTTTGCTTAAACCAATGATCCTTAAAAATATTGCAGATAAAGTGGGAGTGGATATTTCTACGGTATCGCGGGTTACTTCAAACAAGTATGTTGATACGCCCTTCGGAATTATTTTATTGAAGAATTTATTTACCGAGGGCATTATAAATAAAGAAGGTGAGGTTATCAGTAACAGGGTCATACAGTCTGCTATTGAGGCAGTTATCGAGCAAGAGGATAAATCAAATCCTTACACCGATCAGCAATTAGTTACTATATTAGCAAATAAAGGAATAATTGTGGCACGCAGAACAATTGCCAAATACCGGGAACAATTACAAATACCTGTAGCCCAGTTACGCCGCATGTGGGCTTAATTATCCAAATTTAAAACCAAAACATTTTTCAATTATAATTCATATAAATGAATAAAATACTAGTTATTGATGATGATGTAGATATGTGTTTATTGCTTAAGCGATTTCTTTCTAAAAACGGATACGAGGTTATACTTGCCCACAACGGTAAAAAAGCGGTAGATATACTTGAGCAATTAGAGCCAAACCTGGTATTGTGCGATTTTCGCCTGGAAGACATAGATGGAAAAGAATTACTGATTAAAATAAAGGAAAAATATCCTCAAACCCCGGTTATTATTGTTACAGGGTACAGTGATATTAAAGTTGCTGTTGATGTTATGAAACTGGGTGCAAATGATTATGTAACCAAACCCATCTTTCCCGACGAAATTTTGTTAAGCATAAAGAAGGCGCTTGAAAAAAGTACAATTAAAGGACAGTCGCCCTCAACTGCTGTGGCTCCGCCAGCTCAGGTTGCTATTGATGACGATAGCAAAAAGCCGGGTAAACCTAAAACCATTACTTCGGGCCAGTATATATTTAGCGATAGTCCCGAATTTAAAGTTATACTTAAACAAATTGACCTGGTGGCCCCCACCAATTACAGTATTCTTATTTATGGCGAAAGTGGTAGCGGTAAAGAGGCTATTGCGCAGGAAATTCATAAGCGCAGTAAACGTAAGGACCAGCCTTTTGTGGCCATTGATTGTGGCGCATTATCAAAAGAGCTTGCAGGTAGTGAGCTGTTTGGGCACGAAAAAGGATCTTTTACCGGGGCGCTTAATCAAAAAATAGGCAATTTTGAAATTGCCAATGGCGGAACCATTTTCCTGGATGAAGTTGCCAATCTTTCGTACGATGTGCAGGTGGCTTTGCTTAGGGTGGTGCAGGAGCGTAAAATGCGCCGCATTGGTGGAAATAAGGATATAGAACTGGACGTAAGGATAATTATAGCCAGTAACGAAAGGTTGCTGGATTCAGCCCGCAAAGGCAAGTTCAGGGAAGACTTATACCATAGGTTTAACGAGTTTAGCATTGAGGTGCCACCGCTTAGAGATCGCAAGCATGATGTTATGATATTTGCCAGGCACTTTTTAAAGCAAACCAACGACGAGCTGCAAAAAAATATAAAAGGATTTTCGCCCGAGGTGGAAGCAATTTTTAAAAGTTATGTGTGGCATGGCAACATCAGGGAGTTAAAAAATGTGGTTAAAAGGGCCACTTTGTTGTGCGATACCGATTACATTTTGCCAACAGTATTGCCTTTTGAAATTACCAACTACGCCAAATTGCAGTTTGACGAAAGCCCCGATGATAACAGTTTCGATACACAGGTATTTATACCTGCAATAGAGCCTGCAGCAACCACACCCTTGTATGCGCCGGCGCAACCCGAGCCCGTTTACAACAGGCCGGTTGAAATTAATGAGCATAGTTTAAAGGGTGCCAGTATTGATGCAGAATATGAACTGATTGTTGAAGCCTTACGCAAAGCCAATTATAATAAAAGTAAAGCCGCCAAAATTTTAAATGTGGATCGTAAAACATTGTACAACAAAATGAAACAATACAAACAGTTTAACAGCGATTTGTAAAACGAAATTTAAACCGGGCTTTTAATTTATAGCACCATTTATAAATGATATTATAAGGTTATTTGGGTTACCAACATTAGATCAACACCAGGCTTTTCTTGCGTCGCACTCTTGTACATTTTATCAGTAAGCAACATTTTATAAAGGGTTTTTAAAATATCTCCATGTTTATAAATTTGGATTAAGGTTAAATTTTTGTTGCCATATTATACTGCCGTACAAGTGAGTGACACAACAATGTTGATGCAGGAAACAACTGCCGGTAACCAAAAAAAATATTGATATTTATCAGGCATTTGAATTTTAAGTGCCGCAATTTTTTTATAAAATGAGTAGTATTACTTCGCCGTTGAAAATTTTAATTGTTGATGATGATGAAGATGATTTTTTTATTACATCGGACTATATAAAAAGTATTCAAAACAAGAATTTTAAAGTTGACTGGTCGTTTAATTATAAAGATGCGCTTGAAAGGCTGACCTCCCATCACTACGATTTGTATTTTGTTGATTACCGCCTGGGTATTAAAACCGGCATGGACTTGTTAAAGGATGCCATTGCATCGGGTTGTGAGGCACCCATTATATTATTAACAGGTAAGGGTACGCAGGAAATTGATGTAAAAGCAATGGAAAGCGGGGCTTATGATTACCTCATTAAATCGGAACTCAATACCGAAAAGCTGGAAAGGTGTATCCGCTATTCGTTAGAGCGTGCGTCATCAATTAAAGCGCTCAAAGCTAATGAGCGCAAGTATAGAAACATGTTTGAAAAATCGAAGGATGTTGTTTTTATAACCTCCCACGACTTTAATATTGTTGATATAAATTATGCAGCCACTGAATTACTGGAGTATGAACTGGAAGAATTTTTAGAGATACAGTTTACAGCTTTGTTTAGTAACAAAAAGGATACTTCGTTTTTTGGAAAGATGCTGGGCGAAATAGGGGAGATTAATGATTTTGAACTGGATCTTCTGTCGAAGAACGGGGATGTGAAAAATTGTATCATCTCCGCTGCATTTGAAATAAGTAACAACGGCGAAAAATATGTGCAGGGGATTATTCATGATAATACCAGCCGTAAACGTGCGGAAAAAACAGCTTTACAGGCTGAGAAACTAGCTGCAACCGGTCGTTTAGTACGTACACTTGCACATGAGGTGCGCAACCCTTTAAACAATATTAATTTATCGGTAGAGCAATTAATGCAGCAGGAGCAGGACGATGATGGGTACGTGTACCAGGAAATTATTATGCGCAATAGTAAACGCATTGGAGACATTATTACCGAATTGCTCAATGCTTCCAGGGTTTCTACTTTAATTAAAAAGGGCCCTGCCATCCTGCAATCGGTAATGGAAAATGCGATAGCTGCAGCAAACGACCGTTTTACTTTAAAGAAAATTGGTCTTAAAATGAATTTTATTGATGCTCCTGCTATATCACTTATGGATGAGGAAAAAATTCAGATGGCTTTTTTAAATATTATTATCAACGCTATTGAAGCAATGGAAGAAGAAGCCGGGCTGTTACAAATTTTCATTACTTCGGTTGAGGAGGAACATGTAGTTGAAATTAAGGACAATGGTATTGGTATTAATGAAGAAAGTATGCAGCGCTTGTTTGAACCTTATTTTACATCCAAACGCAATGGCATGGGCCTTGGCCTGGCATCTACCTTAAACATAATACAATCGCACAATGCGCATGTTGATGTAAAATCAGAACTGGGTAAGGGAACTTCTTTTATAATTGGCTTTCCCAAATATGTAGTAACCTCTTAAATTCCTTATTTAGATTTTACGGTGCGATAGCGGGCAATCTTTAGAAAAATAAAAGTTGCTATAGCCATCAAAAAGCAGCCTGCAACAACCTGAACATTTAGTTTGTAGGTTATCAACGAGTCTATTATCATCGCCAGCACACCAAGTATTAATATAACCAGTATAATTTTTTTCATTTTATATTTTTTATTAAGAAAAGAGGCCACCAATTACTTATTGATAGCCTCTTTATCAACCCTAAAATCAACCTTTATTATAAACCCTAACAAATATTTGGTTGTAAAAATTTATTAAAAGCCATAGTTATGCATTCCGGCAGTTGGAGTAAACTCGTAACTTTTACCATCGGGTTCCGCGTAATCAAACAGTTCGTATATAAAAGATTTTACTTTTCTGAAAAAAGAATTTTTCTTCTCCTGGTCATGGTCAAAATAATCCACCTTCATAATCTTTACACTAATCAGTAACTGTTCATTCAAAGCTTTGTCTATTTCTTCTTTCGATAGGTCAAGTGAAATCAATTCCTCAGGATCGTCGATAATTATGGCCTTGCCATAAATGTTCATGGAGTAATTATTTCCTTTTTTAAAATAATTGAGGCCTACGGGAAATTCTTTATCAAATTGGCTAATCAGTTGCTTAGGCCTGGGCATGTAAAACCAGATGCAACCATTTTCATCCACCTTGTAAGTGTTTACAACATTGGTAGGAATTCGTAATAAACTACTTGTGTGGCAATGGAATAACGCTACATTGGTTTCAAGTATTCTGTCAGTGATAAATTGTAAATTTTTATCCGTATGCATCCTGGTTTATTTAAAAATAATGCTTCCAAAAGTGTACCATTAAAATGGATTATCAAAAGCGGTTGCTGGGGAACATATTCTACACGACGGTGGATTAATGATTCCCTGGATTATTTACGTTTAAATATTTTAGATGGATTTATAAATTAATGGTGGGAAAATAGAGTTGAATAATATTGCGGAAAGAAAAATGAAAGGGTGCTTAGTAACATAAATACTATTCAGTTTTATTTTTCAATTTTGCTTCAGCTTCCAATTTTCTCAAGCGGCGGGGTTTAATTTCCAGTTCTTTTGCTTCCTGTTTAATTATGAAAACAGCCGTTTCGTTGGGAACAATTCCACCGCCATATTCCAACGCATAAATTTTGGTAAATTCGGCACCGAAATACAAAATAATAGAAGTGTAATAGACCCAGGTTAAAATGATGATAATGGAGGCTGCCGTGCCAAAGGTTGCCCCCAGCGAAGAGCTGCCAAGATAATAACCTATACCCATTTTACCTATGAGGAATAATATGGAAGTGAAGAAAGCTCCAATAAAAGCATCCTTCCATTTAATTTTTCCATCGGGAAGAACTTTAAAAATTGTTGCAAAAAGAAGACTTAATACTGCCAGAATTAATACGATGTTTAAGGAGTAAACAACATACATCATAGTTTCAGGGAAAAGAGTAATCAGGTGTTCGCTCAATAAATCCATAACTGCATTGGCAACCAACGAAACAATCAACAGAAACCCCAGGCTTACAATTAAGGAAAAAGACAAAAGCCGATTAACCAGTAATTTTACCAGGCCCCTTTTTGGTTTAGCCTTGAGCGACCATATGTAATTAATTGAATCCTGAATTTCAGCAAAAATACCGGTTGCTCCAACTACCAGGATTATGCCTCCAATGATAGCACCAAGTGTACTTTTATTTGTTTTCTGAATATTCTGAATGATATCCTGTACCTGCATGGCGGCTCCACTTCCTACCACTCCTCTTATTTGTCCATACAATTTTCCTTGTACGGCATCTTGTCCTAAAAATATACCGGAGAGCGATAATACAATAACAAGTAATGGCCCGATAGCAAAAATGGTATAATAAGATAAGGCTGCACTTAATTTAACTGCATTATCTGCTATAAATGCACTTCCTGCGTCTTTAAGTACGTGGAAGAACTTTTTGAAAAATTTGATCATGATTACTTAAAAGACTGCTTACCTGTAAATCTATAATAAATTGTGCCTTACCAAATGTTAACTGTGTATTTTTTTTCACTTTATAGTAAGTAACCTTAGTCCATCTTTTCTCCTCAAATAGGAAAGTAATAAAATATAAACATTGGCAAGGTTTTTATTTTATTAGTAATAAACTTATAAAATATGAGAAGTATTTAAAATAAATGTCTTCCAACCAATACAATTCTTCCTTTACATATATGTTCCTTTATTAAAAGCTACAGGTATTTTTCCTGTAGCTTTTTGTATGCTTAAGATGTATGAAAAATTGATATTAGTGGAATATTAATTGCCATATTTGTTCGGCGGAATGTTTTAAATGAATTGTATAAAATCGTCAACAAATGAAAAGTATAAATAAGAAAAAAATTGTTGGTGTTATTACATTTATAATCCTTTTTACATGCTTATTGGTTTTCTATTTTTCAAAAAAATACCCCTTCATCAATAATAAGATTGATAAAGAAGTAAGTGAAAAAACAGACAGCCTTTACCATATTTCTTACGATTCAATATTTGTAAACGAGGCTGCAGGCGATTTGTATATCCACAATCTTAGTATTAAAGGCGATACAGTTTTACAGAAGCAATATAAAGCAACCGGGGATAGTTCAGCAGCATCGATGATTATGGAAATTTTTGTTCCTGTTTTAAAAGTTGAAGGCTTTAAAACTGCCCGGGCCCTACTTAGCAGGCAGCTTGCTTGTAATGCTATTGTTGTAAATGATCCCCTGGTAATTTTGTACCTGTTTCCCGGTGTAAAAAATAAGGATGAAATTAATAAGCAAAGCCAGCAAATTTATAAACAGGTATTAGGCAGTTTTAAACAAATTCAATCGGATAGTTTAATGGTGCATAATTCAGAAATTATTGCGAAAGATTTTTACACCAGTGAAGTTAAATTTCATACTTATAACACTACTATACGATTAAATGATTTACTCATAGACAGTACCCATAATAACGATACATCCCGAACATTATTCAGCAAAGAACTTTACTTCCATACAAAAAATATAAAGCTGGGAAGTGAACCGGTAATTACACAAGTTAATAACCTAACGTTTGACACCCGAAATAAAGTACTTTCATTAGAAGAAATTATTCATAAGGGTATTGATAAAGGAGGGAAATTTAGCGCCACAGGATCAGGTATTAAAATTACCGGTTTAGAAGTTAAAGGACCTATTGATGCATTACACATTAATGTGGAGCAAGCAAGTGTCCAATACGCATCGTTACAACTTAAGAGTGGAAGTAAAAGTGAACAAAAAAAATCAAACAGTGAATCCCGTATACTAAATGGTTGGATTAAAGAATTTAAACTAAATCATTTTAAAGCAGGAAAGATTGCTGTAAAAACCATTTCATCTGCAAAGCAATCCAGTCAATACGTTTTGGATAATAGTGCTATTGAAATATCCAATTTTCGCCTGGATACAACCTCAGGTTACGATCAAAATTTTTTGAACTTTGCCGACAATATTAAAGTTAACAATGACTTGATTTCAATTAAAAGTAAAGATGGATTATCGAACTTTAATTTTAAGGGATTAAAAATAGATGCTGCAGCAAAATTGGTTTCATTAAACGAATTTTCAATAGTTCCGTTGCTGGGTGAAGACGCTTATGCTAAACGAAAAGGTGTTCAGACAGACCGGTATAATTTAAGTTTCAAAAACATTGTTGCCAGCAATGTAGATATGGAAAGCCTTATTGATGGAGCTATAAAAATCGGTAAAGTTCGTTCTTCCAATAATTCAGTAAAAATATACCGCGATATTTCAATGCCCTCAGATAGTGTTATTAAAGTGGGTAATTTTCCTCACCAATTATTATATAAATTAAAAGTACCGGTAGAGGTAAATCAATTTACTGCGCAAAATACTTTCATAGAATATAAAGAGAAGAACCCCTTGAGCGACACTTCCGGCAGTATTTACTTTACAAAAAGCAACATTGTAATATCTAGTATTACCAACGCTACTAAACCTGGAAATAATATAATGAATATGAATTTTGATGGAAAATTAATTGGTAAAATTCCATTGAAAGTTAATATTAAATTTTATTTGAGGGATATTGATAAGGGTATGCTCCAGGTTACAGGTTCGATAAAGCAGTCGTTTAACGGACCTGTAATAAATGCTACTACGGTGCCTATGGGATTGGTACGAATTGAAAAGGGAACCATTAATGAAATATCTTTTAATTACATGGCCGATAACTATAATGCCCAGGGAACTTTTGTAGCTAAATATGAAGATTTAAAACTTTCCTTATTAAAGCGAGAGAAGAATAAACCTTATGATAAAAAAAGCTTTACCAGCTTTTTTGCAAATGTGATTGTAAAGAATAATAATCCTTCCAATAATAAATTAAGAGAAGCGAAAGTTGTTTTAAAAAGAGATGTTTACCGCTCCTTTTTTAACACCATGTGGAAATTTAGTTTCGCCGGGTTGAAAGACGTAATGGGTGCTAAACTTTAAAACGGTAGCATTTTTTAAAAAATTTTTATTGAACAAAAAAAGAGAGAGACAAATCATTGCGCCTCTCTCTCTTATTTATGTCCTATTTCTATTGTTCACTCCGGAACTTTCTTTTGAAAGTTTTCTACTTCTTTCATAAACTTTGAAAGATGTTCATCTGCATAAGGACCATAAGCGTCAACAATGGTTCCTTTTAAACCATCGCTGGTTTCTATTACATACATAATGGTATTATCGTCAGGATCGGATTGACCTTCGAACCTAAAAAAGTTTTTTACATTAATCTCTTCCGGGGTGTATACTTTTTCGGTTCTAAGTGACTGCAATCCATCTTCAGCAATTTTAAAGTTTTCACTGTATCCATCTAAAACCATACGATTTAAACATAAGGCAAGCGATTTCATGTGCGGAACAGAATCATCGTTTACCATATAATCATTGTTTTCCATGATTTCTTATTTATAAATGAGGTATAGAAAACTATTGTCTGTGGCAAAAAATATTTACAAACAACAAGCCATCAATTATTATAGCCGACTAAAAAGTCGGCTATAATGGTAATTGTTATTAAAATTGTTATTAGCTAACTTTTTGTTGCATATCCCTGTAATTCTTAATCAAATCGTGGGAAGCTTTTAATGAACTTTTTTGGCTACTAATTAATTGTCTTATATCGGTAGTCATATATGAATCAGACTCTAAAGCTGTATCATATGCTTTTTGAGCTACATCTTCACCAAACTCACAATTTTCCAAAACGGTTTTGCGGCTCTTACCTGTAACAGCTGATTTTAAATCCATCCACACACGATAAACTTTTCCACTCATAGTTGTATCGGTTGTAGCATCTCCACCTAAACGTGCAACTTCCTGTGTTAATTCATTGGTGTATTTCATACTCTGGTCAGCCATTTCTTTAAAAACAGCTTTAAGGTCAACATCGGAATCTTTAGTTTCTTCCAATGCTTTCTGGTATCCTTCAACACGGTCGTTATTAATTTTTATAAGGTCGTTTAATACACCAGTTAATTCATTTTGCTTTTCCATGAGTTGGTACTTTTAATAGTTTATTTAATAAATGGTTTCGGAATGATATAAAAAAAGCGTTCCATTACAATTGCTGCTATAGTAGGTTATAAATTATGTTATTAAATATTTCGTGTGGACTATATTCCCCGTGATAATTATGAATTTACATGCTTTGTTAATCATTTATAAATTCAGTTGCTATTTATTTTATCTAATGGTTTTAACCTCAGTTAATTGGCATAATAATTTGAACAATCTTTAAAAATTTCTGGTATGAAAAAATTCTTATTACTCACGTTAGGTTGTGGAATGATATCGCTAACATCAATAGCGCAAAGCAGGGGAACAAGTTATAAAACTGCATTAGGGGTTAAGGTATGGGATGGTGCCGGCATTAGCCTGAAGCATTTTACCACGGCAACCGATGCATTTGAATTTATCGGTTATTTTTATGGGGAAGGAAGCCGCATTACAGGATTGTATGAAATACATGGCCCTATAGGAGATGCACCTGGACTAAAGTGGTATATAGGGCCCGGAGCGCACCTTGGTTTTTACGACCGGAATCATGGCGATAAAGTATTTGCAGGAATTGATGGTGTATTAGGTCTTGATCTTAAAATTAACAAAGCCCCCCTTAATTTTTCTATCGACTGGCAGCCCTCGTTTGAGTTTGGGGCTAACAGGGGTTTTGTTGGAAGCTGGGGTGGTTTTGGTATTCGTTATACATTTTAAATTGTTGGTTTTGCGTTTGTTTTTGAGCGATGTTACCAAATGGTAGCATCGTTTTTTTTATCTATTGATATTGATTTTTTATTTTGTTACCAGCTAAATAAATATATTCAGCATTCTTGCGTCGCACACTTGTACTTTTATTTGTTTTGGTGCTTTTCTTACTGCTTTGTTTACGGGTTTTTACCCTTATTTTTTTATTATCTTATTAATTGTATTTACCATCAGCTTATGTAGTAGTATTAAAAAATGTTGCTATGAAATGCTGAATATGAACCGAGCGTGGCAAGTAAAGATGCACAAAGTTATTGCTGCCGGTAAACAAATAATTTTTTAAGTAAATCTAAAAAGCCCCTAAAAGT
>JBBSJX010000055.1:0-14712 GCA_038256825.1 Chitinophagales bacterium | reverse complement strand
TTAAGGATGCACCCGTTCATTATGTTTTGCTAGATGTCCCTATAAGATAATTTTGCTCAGCGCATTTCATCAGTATAACTTTTAGAATTAAAATCTTCTGGTACAATTAATTGCTTTGTGCTATTTTGTTGTGTCACTATTCACCATCTTTATATGAAACTTTTTTCCACCTGTTTGTTGCTTTTGTCCAGCTTGTTTTGTTTCTCTCAAAAAGTGGAAACCATTAGCGACAAAACAAAAAACATGACCCGGCACGAGGGCTATTTTAATTACTATTGGGATGATGCGAATGGTAAAATCTGGCTGGAGATAGACAAATTTGAAAAAGAATTTTTATACGTTAATTCTTTGCCGGCAGGTATAGGCTCAAATGATATTGGTTTAGACCGTGGTCAGATTGGTGACAGCCGGATCGTTTATTTTAGTCGGATTGGTAAAAAGGTATTAATGATTCAACCCAATTACGATTACAGGGCCGTAAATGGCAGTTTGAAAGAACAGGAAGCCGTAAAGCAATCATTTGCTTCATCGGTAATTGGCAGTTTTGTATTGGATGCTGAGAGTGATGGAAAAGTTTTAGTAGATGCCACTACCTTTCTGCTGCGCGACGCTCATGGTATAGCTGATCGCTTACGCAATATGAAACAAGGCACCTATTCGCTCAACGAAAGCCGTTCAGCCATATACCTGCCACAAACAAAAAACTTCCCCCTAAATTCCGAATTTGAAAGCATCATCACCTTTACGGGCGGCAGTGATGCAGGCAGGTTTGTGCGAAGTGTAACCCCATCTCCTGAAGCCATCACCGTTCGGCTGCATCATTCTTTTGTACAACTCCCCGACTCAAATTATACTCCCCGATCATACGATATCAGGAGCGGCTATTTTGGCATAACCTATTTTGATTACAGCAGTCCCTTTACCGAGCCCATCGAAAAAATGTTCATCAGCCGCCACCGCTTGTCAAAAAAAGACCCAACAGCAGCCATGAGCGAACCGGTAAAACCAATCGTTTATTACCTGGATAATGGAACGCCCGAACCTATTCGCTCAGCTTTACTGGATGGTGCTCGTTGGTGGAACGAAGCTTTTACTGCGGCCGGGTATATCAATGCCTTCCAGGTTAAAGTATTGCCGGATGATGCTGACCCTATGGATATTCGTTACAATATGATTAACTGGGTTCATCGGAGTACCCGCGGCTGGTCGTATGGTGCTACCATTACCGATCCTCGAACAGGCGAAATTATAAAGGGCCAGGTATCGCTGGGTTCGCTCAGGGTTCGCCAGGATTACCTCATTTTTTCCGGTTTGCTTTCTCCATTCGAAACCGGGAAGCCAGTACCCGAAACTATGAAACTGGCCGCCCTTCAGCGTCTCAGGCAATTATCGGCACACGAAGTAGGCCACACGCTTGGTTTGCAGCACAATTATGCCAGCAGTGTAAATAAGCGTGCTTCTGTTATGGATTACCCATCTCCTTCATTATTTATCAATAAGCAAGGCAATATTGATTTTAGCGAAGTCTATACTAACAGTATTGGTGAGTGGGATAAACGTGCTATCATGTATGGCTATAGTCAGTTTAACATCAAGCAGGATCCTTTAGCGCTGAAGCAGTTATTAAATGAAAACACCCAAAATGGATTGCTTTTTATTGCGGATGCCGATGCCCGTGATCCGGCCGGTCTTCACCCCGATGCTCATTTGTGGGATAATGGCACCAGCCCGGTTGATGAATTGGCAAACGTTTTACAGGTTAGGCAAAAAGCACTTCAAATTTTTTCGGAACAGGCAGTTACCGATAATACACCTTTGGCAAAATTGGAGGATGCTTTGGTTCCGGTTTATAATTTTCATCGTTACCAGTTGGAAGCCGTTTGTAAACTTATTGGCGGAATGCAGTACAGCTACAGTGTAAAAAACGGCAACCAGCCCACTCCACAAATTTTACCATCGGCCTTACAGCAAAAAGCTATACAGGCGGCGTTGCATTGTTTATCGCCACAGGTACTAACCCTTTCAAAAAATATTGTGGAGTTAATACCTCCCCGGCCACCACTTTATTATGGTGTTGGAGAATTATTTAATAAACGAACCGGTCGCTCTTTCGATCCATTAGCAGCAGCCGAAGCATTGGTGGATTATGAACTGGCTTTTTTATTCAATGCAGAACGAGCCAATCGTTTAGTGCAATTCAAAGCACAACAAGGCACTCCCGGCTGGAACGATGTTTTAGATGCCATCATACAAGCAACATGGAAAGCATCTGCACAAAATGGTTTAAATCAGCAGGTACAATTACAAACCCAACAAATGGTGCTCACCCATTTATTATCTCTAAGTATGAATGATGAGGCCACTTATGCTGTAAAATCCATTTGTTACGACCGGCTTCAAATGCTGCAGAATTACGCAGCCACGCAGGCAAAAACAAACCCTGCACTAAAAGCGCATTTCAATTATGCAATCGAAAGAATAAAGCATCCAAAAGATATTTCGCAGCCAAAACATGAGGTAATTGCCCCGGGACCTCCCATTGGATGTGATATGGATTAATTATTAGTGCTATTATAAAATCATTCTCATCTAACCACGGCTCATAATCCTTTATAACCAAATGGGTTTTTTATATTTGAACTATTATGGTTAAAACAAAACTAATACCGAGAGATATAAGCTGGCTTAGCTTTAATGCAAGGGTTTTGCAGGAAGCAAACGATCCCTCTGTTCCCTTAAAAGAGCGTATTCGTTTCCTGGGTATTTTTTCAAATAACCTCGACGAATTTTTCAGGGTCCGGGTAGCCACATTAAACAGGATGCTGCTGATCGGTAAAAAAAATATGCACCTTGAAACGGATCCACAACAAATACTGGATGATATACAATTAATGGTATTACAGCAGCAAAGCGAGTTTACACGTATATGGGAAGATATACTGGTGGAATTAAAAAAAGAAAAAATTACTATTTCCGACGACAAGCACCTGTTAAAGGAACAACAGATTTTTGTTAAGAAATACTTTGATGAAGAAGTGCGAAACAATGTTATTCCACTTTTAATTGAAAGCATTCCACAGTTTCCTTACCTCCGCGAAAAGTCAATTTACCTGGGTGTTGTAATGCGTAAAGAAAATACGGCATACGATCAGAAATATGCTTTAATTGAAGTACCGGCATCATCGTTGGGAAGGTTTGTTTTGCTTCCTGCAAAAGAGGGAGAAAATAATATCATGTTGCTCGAAGATGTGATACGTTTTAACCTCCCCGAAATTTTCTCCTATTTTGGTTACGACCATTTTACCTCCCACGTTTTCAAAGTTACCAAGGACGCTGAGATTGATATAGACAATGATATTTCAACATCATTCATACAAAAAATTGAAAAGGGCCTTAAAAACAGGCGTAAGGGAAAAACCGTGCGTTTTGTTTACGATAAAGAAATGGATGCAGGGTTGCTTGAATACCTCATTCGAAAACTAAACCTTTCGCGAAAGGACAATATCATTCCCGGGGGCCGCATTCATAATTTCAGGCATTTCATGGATTTTCCTGATGTGTTTAAAACTAAAAATCCACGGCGTCCATCATTTACCCACCCCGATCTTCAAAACTTTTTGCGCGTTACCGATGTGGTTTTGGATAAAGATGTGATGCTGCACTTTCCCTACCATTCTTTTAATACCATAATCGATTTATTACGCGAATCAGCAATGGATCCTGATGTTACGGTTATAAAAATTACGGCGTACCGCCTCGCTCAAAACTCCAAAGTAATTAATGCTTTGGTTAATGCCGTTCGCAATGGAAAGGAAGTTATCGTAATGCTTGAACTCAGGGCCCGTTTTGATGAAGAAGCCAATTTATACTGGAAGGAGCGTTTAGAAGAAGAAGGAGTTAAGGTACTGGTAGGCTTGCCAAACCTTAAAATTCACGCCAAATTGTGCATTATTAAAAAACGGACAGGCACCCATTTTGTTCAATATGGTTTTGTTAGTACTGGAAACCTGCACGAGAAAACCGCCCAGGTTTATAGCGATCATTGTTTGCTAACCAGCAACCGCAATGTTATGGCCGATATCAACCGCATTTTTAAAGTACTGGAAAATCCAAAAATGGGGATAGAAGAATTAAAAGCCTGTCAAACCTTATTGGTTTCCCCGGATGGTATGCGCCGCAGTTTTAATACGCTTATAAATCGGGAAATAAAATTTGCAAAGGCCAAAAAGGATGCTGCCATCACTCTAAAATTAAACTCGCTCAGCGATCCACAACTGATTGAACAATTATATGAAGCAGCTAAAGCAGGTGTAGAAATAAATATGGTGGTCAGAGGTATTTTTTGCCCAATGGTTGAAGGCAAAAAACTAAAAAACCACATTAGTGCCATTAGTATTGTGGATGAGTACCTTGAACATGCACGGGTAGCCATTTTTCATAATGGCGGAAAAGAAAAAGTTTATATTTCATCGGCCGATTGGATGGTTCGCAACATCGATCACCGGGTAGAAGCTGCTATACCCATTTTTGATAAAAACATAAAAAACGAATTACGCGATATCCTCAAAATACAACTAATGGATAATGTAAAGGCGCGGTGGCACGATAGTAGCCTTTCCAATAACTATGTATCTTCAACCGGCACAAAAAAAGTCAGGTCGCAAATTGAGGTATTTCATTACCTGAACAATAAAACCAAAACTAAGTGAGATTAGCAGCAATAGATATAGGAAGTAACGCAGCCAGACTCTTAATTTCTGAAGTTTCCATAACCAATGGCACCCCTGTTTTTAATAAACTCAACCTGGTAAGGGTTCCCCTGCGCCTGGGTTTTGATGTTTTTGAAAAAGGGTACATTTCTAATTTCCGTTTAAACATGCTGGTTCAGTCAATGAAGGCATACAATCATTTGCTGAATGTTTACGGTGTTAAAAACGTGCTTGCCTGTGCTACCAGCGCCATGCGCGACGCTGCCAACGGTATCGAAATAATAGGTAAGGTAAAAGCAGAGACCGGTCTTGATATAGAAATTTTAAGTGGCGATCTGGAAGCAAGCATCATTTACGAAAACCATATTGCTGAAAACATGAACTCCGAAAACAGCTATTTATATGTAGATGTGGGTGGTGGCAGTACCGAGTTAACTTTGTTTAACGAAGGCAAAATGGCCTTAAAGCATTCCTTTAATATTGGCACCATTCGTATTTTAAAAGACCTGGTGGAAGACAGCACCTGGAACGAAATGAAGGAGGCCATCAAATCAACCTTAAAAGGAAAACAAAAACTGGTAGTTATTGGCACCGGCGGAAACATCAACAAAGTATTTTCGATGAGTAAGCGAAAAGACGGCAAATCGCTTAGTATCGAATTATTAAAAGATTACTACAAAGAACTTTCATCTGTAACCCTGGCCGAACGTATGCGCCTCTATAAAATGCGCGAAGACCGGGCGGATGTGATCGTTCCCGCATTGCAGATTTATGTAAACGTGATGCGCTGGGCCGATGCCGAGGAAATTTATGTACCTAAAATAGGTTTAGCCGATGGCTTAATCCAGCATTTATATAGCACCATTATGGTAGAGCAGGTGTAAGCTTCCCTTTACTCAAAAAGTATAATTAAGAATAGAAATTTTTGGTGCCCGGCAATAGTTCATTAATCAACATCCTTGCGTCGCACACTTGTACTATTCCCTATATTTCTGCAGGCAAACTTCTTACATTATTCTATTACATACTTTTGCCGCCAATTATCTATTACCCATCATAACTATAAACCGTGTCAGTAAATAAAGAAATAAAGAAGGTTACCACCAACACCCTTCAAAATCTTAAAAAAAATAACCAGAAAATATCAATGATCACGGCTTATGATTACTCATTTGCCAGGTTGTTTGATGAGGCAGGCATCGAAGTTATCCTCGTCGGCGATAGTGCCAGTAATGTTATGGCGGGTCACGAAACTACCCTGCCCATTACAATAGAACAAATGATTTACCATGCGGCCTCCGTTATTCGTGGAGTAAACAGGTGCCTTGTTGTAGTTGATCTTCCTTTTGGTTCCTACCAGAGCAACAGCGAAATTGCTTTAGCCTCAGCCATTCGTATAATGAAGGAAACCGGTGCACATGCCATTAAATTAGAAGGTGGTGAAGAAGTGGTTGAAAGCATTAAAAAAATTGTAAAAGCGGGCATTCCTGTTATGGGTCACTTAGGCCTTACTCCACAAAGCATTTATAAATTTGGCACTTATACCGTAAGGGCAAAAGAGGAGGAAGAAGCCAATAAACTTAGAGCTGATGCACTCATGCTGCAGGATGCAGGATGCTTTGCAATGGTACTGGAAAAAATTCCTGCTGTTCTTGCTGCAGAAGTGTCACAAAACTTGGAAATACCTACCATTGGCATTGGCGCCGGTGGTAAATGTGATGGACAGGTATTGGTTATGCACGATATGCTGGGCATTAATTCAGAATTTAAACCACGTTTTTTACGCACTTATTTAAACATGGGCGAACAAATAAATACTGCAATTAAACAATACATCACCGATGTTAAATCGGGTGATTTTCCAAACGACCAGGAGCAGTATTAATAAAAAAAACAGAGCGGTATATTACAATAAAAAATCATCTTACGGCTTAATTTCAATGCTATAGCCAATCTCACCGATTATTTTAATTTCTTATCCATTTTATTTTTCTTCTTCAAGGTGGTGCTCTATCTTGACCTTACCTAATCAACCCTTATTTTGAATAAAAAGTTTTTAACGGTAATTGTACATATAGCTGCATGGGCTTGTTTTTTATTATTGCCCCTCATATTTTTTCAGCGGCCCCGAGATCCCCAATACCAGGTTAGCGAAGTAATGAAGTGGATGTTCATCACTTTAGATCTTTACCTCGTTGGGTTTTATTACCTCAATTCCCTGGTAATGGTTCCCCGTTTACTGGCTAAAAAAAAATGGCTCTGGTACTTTTTAGCAATTGCAGTATGCTTATTTATTTTTATACAAATACCTCTATTGTTTGAAAATGCGCTTCGCGAAGAGTTTCCTGAAAGGGCAAAAAGATTTAGATCACACCGTCGTAATCCATATAATCCGTTTACCGGTGGTACGGCATTATTCTTCCTGGTATTTACAGTGAGTACCTGCATAAAGGTGATACAGCAGTGGCTGGCATCCGAACAACAGCAAAAGTTAATTGAGCATGAAAAGATAAATACTGAACTATCGTTTTTAAAATCGCAGATTAACCCGCATTTTTTGTTTAATACTTTAAACAATATTTATACACTTGCAGTGGTAAAAAGTGATGCAACAGCAGGGGCAGTCATGAAGTTGTCAAGCATAATGCGTTATGTAATAAGCGATACCAAACAGCATATGGTTCCGCTTGAAAAAGAAATTAAATTTATACAGGATTTTATTGACCTGCAGAAAGTACGCCTGACCGATAAAGTGAAAATTGAGTTTACGGTTTTGGGCGAAATTCACGACCGGCAGATTGCTCCTCTTTTATTTATACCCTTTGTTGAAAATGCTTTTAAATATGGAATAAGCGCCAAAGAAGATTCTACCATCAACATTAAGATTGAAGTTAAAAATGGTGATATAGAATTTTTCTGCGACAACAAAATAGTGGCACAACAAACCGATAGTGAAAATAACAACGGTATTGGGCTTAAAAATACCCGCAGAAGGTTGGAAATTTTATATAAAGACAAACATGAGTTAATCATACAAAACGATAACAATTTCTTTCAGGTGCACTTAATAATTTCGCAATGATCAGATGTATTGCAATAGATGATGAGCCTTTGGCGCTGCAGCTCATAAAAGAGTATGCTTCAAAAATATCTTTTCTGCAGTTGCAGGAAACCTTCACCAATCCTGATGAAGCAAAAAGCTGGCTACAGCAAAATGATGTGGAATTAATTTTCTTAGACATTCAGATGCCCGATGTTAACGGGTTACAGTTTTATAAAATGCTTACTAAAAAACCGATGGTCATTTTTACCACAGCTTACAGCGAGTTTGCTGTTGAAGGTTTTAATGTGGATGCCGTTGATTATCTTTTAAAACCTTTTGAATACGACCGGTTTTTAAAAGCGTGTTATAAAGCCAACGAATACCTTGAATTTTTGAGTAACCAGGATTTTCAGATGGCATCCATTTTTGTAAAAGTGGATTACCAGTTAATGAAAATCAATTTAAAAGAAATTGACCTGATTGAAGGTTTGGATGATTACATAAGAATACACACCAAACCTAAACCCGTATTAACCTTAATGACCTTGAAAGGCTTACAGGAAAAATTGCATCCAAAGGAATTTCTCCGCGTTCATAGAAGCTATATTGTACCGGTAAGTAAAATTGAAAGCTACGGTAAGAATAAAGTAAAGGTTGCCGGTAGAGATATACCCATTGGTAGCAGCTATTCCGAAGTTTACCAAAACCTGCTTAAAGAAAAGGGCCTGGAACCTTAACCACTTACAAATTTTGCCTGCTTTATTGAAAATCAAACTATAGCTGCATTATATTCTACAGATGAAGTGATTGCGACGCAACGATGCAGCTATGAAAACCCGCTGCCGGTATTCTCATTTTCCCTTTTTGTACTCCACACTTTTTACTGGTACAACCTTTAAATGACACAAGGTTATAATAATTACCTTTGCCCCTTCATTTTATTATTTACATCATTAATAAGCTATATGGATTTTTTAAAACAACTCAATATAACTGAAACCAATAAAGGTGTTTCAACAGGACAGGAATGGCTGGAGAGCGGCGGTGACATAATTGAATCTTTCTCACCAGTTGACGGAAAATTAATTGCCTCGGTAACTGCTGCAGATAAGCAAACGTACAATGTTGCCATTACTAAAGCGAAAGAAGCATTTATTGAATGGCGTACATGGCCAGCGCCAAAGCGTGGCGAAGTAGTGCGCCAGGTAGGCGAAGCCTTACGCAAATACAAAGAACCACTGGGAAAATTAGTGAGCTTTGAAATGGGTAAAAGCCTGCAGGAAGGATATGGTGAAGTACAGGAAATGATTGATATCTGTGATTTTGCCGTGGGATTAAGTCGCCAGATGTACGGCCTAACCATGCACAGCGAACGCCCCGGTCATAGAATGTATGAGCAATACCATTCGTTAGGTTTGGTGGGCGTAATTAGTGCATTTAATTTTCCGGTTGCCGTTTGGAGTTGGAACGCTATGCTGGCCATGGTTTGTGGTGATGTGGTGATTTGGAAACCCAGCGAAAAAACACCCTTGTGCGGTATTGCCTGCCAGAATATTATAGCAGAAGTTTTTGCTAAAAACGACGTTCCCGAAGGAGTAAGTTGCCTGGTGCAGGGTGGTAAGGAAGTGGGCGAATGGCTGGCATTCGATCCTTCTATTCCACTGGTGTCTGCTACCGGTTCAACACGTATGGGTAAAGCAGTAGGTGCTGCTGTTGGTTCCCGGTTAGGCAGGGCTTTGCTTGAATTGGGTGGCAACAATGCCATTATTATAAGTAAAGATGCAGACCTGGAAATGGCACTGGTAGGATGTGTGTTTGGCGCTTGTGGTACGGCAGGTCAACGTTGCACCAGCACCCGCAGACTTATTATTCACGAAAGTGTTTATGATAGTTTTAAACAAAAACTTGTAAAAGCTTACCAGCAACTAAATATTGGCGATCCCCTGAACGAAAGCAATCATGTAGGACCTTTAATTGATAAGGATGCAGTTGCAATGTACCTTGATACTATAAGTAAATGCAAAGAGCAAGGGGGAAATTTTATTGTTGAAGGTGGGGTTTTGGAAGGTTCAAAATATGAAAGTGGTTGTTATGTTCAGCCTTGCGTAGCCGAGGTAACCCCGGATATGGCTGTTGTACAGCACGAAACATTTGCCCCCATTTTATATTTAATGAAGTACAGCCAGTTTGATGAAGCGATTGCCATTCAAAACGGGGTGCCTCAAGGTTTATCTTCGGCTGTTATGACTTTAAATTTGCGAGAGGCAGAGCAATTTTTATCGGTATCTGGTAGCGATTGTGGTATAGCAAACGTAAACATTGGTACCAGCGGTGCCGAAATTGGTGGCGCTTTTGGCGGTGAAAAAGAAACGGGTGGTGGCCGCGAAAGTGGAAGCGATGCGTGGAAAGTTTACATGCGTCGTCAAACCAATACCATTAATTATTCAAACAGTTTACCTCTGGCGCAAGGTATAAAGTTCGATATTTAAGTAAGTTGTTTTAACATACAAAAAGCCGGTTGACATTCAACCGGCTTTTTATGTTTTACTATGACTTGTTTTATTTTTCAGCCCAATAATCAATTACCATTACTTTATCAAGATGAGGCTTCAACACTTCAACAAAAGCCTGGTGAGCCGGGTGCGGCAGGTACGATGCCCGGTCGCTTTCGCTTGTAAAACTTACAAAAAAACAATGCGTAAAACCATCATTTAAGTTTTCAGGGCTATTGTTGGTGCCCCATTCCAGGCTTTTTATTTCTATAATTTTTGATGGTAATGCTCTAAAGGCATCTTCCACCGTTTTAACTTCTGCAGGTGTACTCGCATCTTTAAATTTAAACATTACTACGTGCCGCAACATTTTTCCATTTGCGGATGTGTTGGTTTGAGCATTCATATTGGGTGTCATTATTATTAAAAGCAGTAAAAGTCCCAGGAGTTTTTTCATGTTTAATTTTTTGTTTACAAGATAAGAAACAAAATAAGTTAACAGGTAAAGAATGAATGCATACTTTTTATAAATTCGGCCCATGATTTTATATTACGATTTTGAGGGAAAGCGGATGAACGCAGAGGTGTACTGGCCGGGCAAAGTAGGATCGGTGCAGGTACAACTAACCGATAAAAGATTAAAGGATTTTCCCGAAGACCTGTTATTCGATATTAACCGCCATAATAAAATAACTTATACTGTCGAAAATCCATCTAACCGCAGGTTAACCGAACTTCAATTGGTACTAAGCAAACGCCTGCAGGAATTTGCAAACCAAATGGAATAGTCGTTTAATTTTCAAAGTGATTTTTAGGTAGCCAGCTTTTGAATAACGATCTGGCTTTACTTGCGTCGCACTCTTGTACTGCTTTACTATATGGAGCTATTTATTTATCCGGGTCCATACTTCATAAATATCATCACCTTTGGAGCTTTTACCGCTATGGTGCCAATTGCCATCTTCTAATTTACCACTAAACGATAGCGATGCTCCTACCCTTGTATTATCCCGTGAAAAAAACTCAATATTTTCAGTGTACTCACCATTTTTAAAAGTGTAGTTGCCACCACCAGTTCCAAAAAACTCTTTGGTTGCCGGGTTAATGGCCACCCATTGAAAACGGTTGCCCGTAAGTATTTTCAGTGTTTTTCTTGGACCTGTTTGCATAATGGGGCTAATAGTTCCATCCTGTTTTCTCGCAGTAATTTTCCAGGTACCGGCCAGGTTTTCCTGGCCATTGTCAATTCTTGTCCAAACCTGTTGGTCACCATCCTGCCCAATTTTTAATTGGTTGCCCTCAATTTTAAATTGATAGGTATTGCTTTCTCCTACCCTGTCCTTATCATTAGTATCAAATTCTACTACAGTGTTCACTTCGCTGCCATTTACCATGTAAGTACCACCATTGGTTTGTACAAAATTTTTAGAAGCAACATCAAAACTGGTTTGCGTATAATAATTGTCTTGTATTAATATTACGTGTTGTATGTTACCCTCCTGAATTTGCCAGCTTCCTTCTATTTTATCAGCAAAAACAGTTTTTTGATTTGCCAGGATAGCGGTGGTTGCCAGCAGGCTGCCCAATAAAAAACAAACATTTAAATTTTTAAATAAATTTTTCATGATGATGATTTATAAGAATTGTATGATTTTTAAAAAAGTATAAAATATCTTCCACTTGCTATACCTCTGCAGGCTCCATCGTTTCTTTATTATACGATTCTACCAGTTTTTTCTGGTGCTCTTGCGATAATGGAGCATAATGATCAAACTTCATTTTAAACCGTGCCCTTCCCTGAGTTATACTGCGCAACGAGCTGGCAAACTGGTGCAATTCGGCATGTGGAATCATTGCTTTTACTACAGTAAAATGGCCTTCTGTATCAATGCCTTCTACCATACCCCTGCGCATTTGAACATCACCCATAATATTGCCGGTTAATTCGTCGGGGCACCTTATTTCTACCAGGTAAATGGGTTCAAGCAATTGAGGATCTGCCAACTGGAAGGCCTGTTTAAAAGCCATCATCCCGGCAGTTTTAAAAGCCTGGTCGTTACTATCAACTGCGTGCATTTTTCCATCATAAACACAAACCCTTATATCCCTAACATACGAACCAGTTAAAGGTCCGTGGTGCATTTTTTCCATTACACCTTTTTGAATGGAGGGAAGAAAACGGGTATCTATAACACCGCCCACTATACAATTATAATAGGCCAGTTTACCACCCCAGGGCAAGTCAATTTCTTCCTTATTGCGAACATGCAGGTTATCGGGCTCCGGCATTCCTTTGTACCAGGGTTCAATCCTTAGCGATACTTCACCAAACTGACCGGCACCACCTGATTGTTTTTTATGCCTGTAGGATGACTCCGCCTGGCGGCGTATGGTTTCCCTGTAGGCCACTTTAGATTTGGAGTACTGAACATCCAGCTTGTAAATATGCTGCAGTTTCCATTTGATAACAGCCAGGTGCATATCGCCCTGGCAATGTAATAAGGTTTGCCCCAATTCCGCTGACACCTCCACCTGAACCGTTGGATCTTCTTCCTTTAATTGGTGCAATGCCGCAGCAAGTTTTTCCTCCTCTCCCCTTTTGGCATTGGCAATAGCAATACTCATTACGGGTTCAGGAAACACGATGGGACTTAACTCCAACTGTTTATCCCGATCGTGCAGGGTGTTATTGGTATGTGTGTTTTTAAGTTTAAGTGTTGCGCCAATATCGCCTGCAACCAGTTGGTTTACATTTATTCTTTTATTGCCTTCCACAACAAATAGCTGGTTAATTTTTTCGGTTACGCCGGTATTTTCATTCACCAGTTCCATTCCACTTTTAATGGTTCCGGAAAATACTTTAAAAAAACTCAGATCGCCAATATGTGGTTCACTCACTGTTTTGTAAATAAAAATACAGGCAGGTCCATCGGGATCACATGGTAAGGTTCCATTTTTCCTGGTTTTTTGCGAGGGCATTTCGCTGGCTGGCGGGCAAACATTATCAATGTATCCCATTAAACGGGCAACCCCCCAGTTTTGCTTTGCCGAAATACAAAAAACAGGAAAAAGGTCGTGCCGCACCATAGATAGGTGCAGGCCCGTTTTCATTTCATCTTCAGTTAATGCTCCCTTTTCAAAGTATTGCTCCATTAAAGTTTCATCGTTGGAGGCAATGGCTTCTATCAATTCTTTGTGCAAATTTTCGGCCCGTTCTTTTTCACTTTTTGGAATGGGAAGTTTGCGGGGCTTCCCTCCATCGGTTGAGTATTCATACATCACCATATTTAAAACATCAACAATGGCATTAAAACCTAAACCGGGGTTAAGCGGGTATTGTACTACCACCACATTGTTTCCAAAATGATTTTTAGCTTCCTGTACGGTTTTATTAAAATCAGCCTGTGGATGATCGGGCTGGTTAACCACAAGAATCATCGGAGTTTTAAATTGATCGGTGTATTCCCAAATAATATCAGTGCCCACCTCAACCCCGGCACTGGCGTTTAATAACATAACCCCAGTATCGGCTACACGTAGGGCGGTTAATACTTCTCCTGAAAAATCATCATAACCCGGGGTGTCAATTATATTTATTTTATAACCCTTCCAGGGGGCATGTAAGAGTTTTGAAAAGATAGAATTCCCTCGTTCTTTTTCAAGGTCAGTATAATCGCTGACGGTATTTTTTTCTTCAATGGAACCCCTGCGGTGAATTTGGCCGGCTTCAAAAAGCATACTTTCGGCGAGGGTCGTTTTACCACTGCCTGAGTGACCAAGCAGCACAATGTTTTTTACATGAGCAGTATCAAAGTCTGGCATAGCAAGAGATTTAAAAGTTTATAATACTATCGCTGAACAGGGTTATGAACTGGTAAGACTTAGTAAAAAAATTAAAAAGAATGAGGCGAATTGCATGAATAATTACCCAATCATGTGCTCAAAAAAATCGCTTGTGCAAAGCCATCAACAACTTAATAAATACATTTTTAATTAAGCCGTGGTAAACGTTGTTACAATTTAATAAAAATCTGCCTGTTGTAACTATAAATGGGTGGATAGTTTTAGCAGCATACTGACATTAGATAATTGGGTAGCTACCGCTTAATTGAAAAATCTTTAAATGAGTGGCCGGTTACCTTTGTTATAATTACATTCTGAACCTTTGCAAGAGGCGGCCCTTGCTTACACCAGTTTGCAAATTGATTTAGTTGTTCTTCTGAGCCGTTTGCCACGGCTTCTACATCACCTTCAGGGGTATTTTTAATCCAACCCGTAATTTGCAGGTGCTTTGCTGCAGTAATTGCAGAAGCTCGGTAAAATACACCCTGAACTTTTCCTTTTATGAGTAATTGGATGGTGGGCATGAAAAGGAAAAATTAAAAATTATAAAGGAAAAAGGAAAAAATGTAACCGGGAATAATTACTTACTTAATTCCATTATAATGTCCCATTCTTCGTTGGTTAT
>JBBSJX010000054.1:0-14815 GCA_038256825.1 Chitinophagales bacterium | reverse complement strand
CTTCGCTTATACTTTTCAAAAACACCTTCTTACTATATCCATCATCCAATCAGCATTGCCGGCGAACAGGGCGTGTCATCGCAAACTTTTAGAATTGGTTATAGCGAAGAAATTGAAATTCGCAATAACATACTTATAAATCCAATTCAAAAATTCATCCTTAATAACTTAACTCTTTTGCGGTATAATGTAAAAAAACACCTGCTTAGAAAATAGCCGGTTTATTTAATATTCTATGCCCCGGTTGATCTTAATAAAGGTTTAAACTTACGCATACTTGAAAATATAGCTAACATGGCAAGCATACCGGTAGAACTTATTAATAAAGGATTGGTTCCAGCTATAAAAAGATAAGCACAAAAAATAACAAGAGGATAAAAAGCCGCCCAATCATACTTGAGGGATTTAGATAAATACCATACAGGGTAAAAAGTGATTATTATAAAAAACATTCCTAACGGTAAACCAAACATGCGTATAATGTCAATATAAGTTAATTCACTTTGAGGAGTAAAATATCCAAAACCTTTCGAATAAAATTCACTTCCTAATCCTTGTCCCCAAATTAAAAAACCAGGATGTTGCAAAAAAGATCGGCATAAGAAGTTATATGCTCGGATTTAATCTGCTGAGAAATGTCTTTATCTGCGAATGATGCATTGTAAATAAATAAACCTATTAAATAAACAATTGTGCTACTTGCAATAAATAGGGGTAATTTATTTTTACGAGACATTAAACTTTCAAAAACCAGTGTTATTAATATAAGTACGGCAGAAAGCATATTAGCCCGTGTGCCCGACAAAAACATGGTGAATAAAAACAATAGTAATAAAAAAAGGTATTTAACTTTTCTGCTCCCCGTTAAAAATTTATATGTATAATAACCTAAAGGGAAAACTAGTAATGGTGAACTTTTAAAGAAAAACATAGCCAGATCAAAACCATAATAATTACGTAATGAAAAGCTGGCCGATCCGGTTTCCTCTGAAAAATAAACAAATATTACTTCATTAAAATAATCGGGGTTAACAAGAAAAGATATATAAACCAGGAAGGTTAATACAGGCAATACGATAGAAGTATTAACCAGTATTTTATCAATAGGAATTTCGTAATCGTCTAATACAAATAATGAAACCAGTATCATGACTGATTTTATAAAACCTAATGCAAAGGCACTGTTATCAAAGTTTTGCTGGATGAGGGCAATTAAAATTCCTATGACAGGTATGAGAATGTAGGACGCTACAAAAAAAACAGAGTCTTGCCTATATTTTATTGTACCGGAAATCCCTTTATCTAACAACCACAAAAACAAAATGAGTGCAAATAGTGGAAGTTTCATGTGGAAGATCATATCGGCGGGATCAACCAACAAAACAAATACAAGTGCATACATTAGAAGCACTACAACCGGCCTAACTAAATTTCTCAATTACATATTGCTTAAAAAATAGCTGTAAAAAATCCATAGTCCGGTACCGCCATCCCAATTTGCAGGCGCGCAAAAAAATAGTTATGAATAAATAAAAATAATCTAAAGCATTTTGACTGCTTAAATACGATCCTTTTACATAATGCTTAAAGCGACGCAAGGCTGATGAAAGATCTACATTATCTATGTCTGAAAGTGAATGAAAACACGTTAAATTAATAACTACCATTTCGTTTTGAACTTTTCGAAAACGGTTGACGAAATCGAAATCACTAAAGTATAATTCTATTTTTTCGTTATAACCTTTAATAGAAAGATAGGCTTGAAGATTTATTAATAATCCACTATTAAGAATGTTCTTGTTTTTTAAAGAATGTATTCCGGGAGATGCC
Source organism: Chitinophagales bacterium (assembly GCA_038256825.1). Classification (GTDB taxonomy): domain Bacteria; phylum Bacteroidota; class Bacteroidia; order Chitinophagales; family Chitinophagaceae; genus Segetibacter. Next base: position 12,985 of record JBBSJX010000054.1, on the reverse strand, counting down.
TTTGCCCAAATTTTTCCCCGTCTGAAATAATACTTTGTTGGTGAATATATTCCTCTTTTGGTTTGAAGTATAGGGCAGAATAAATGATTTTTGGGGTGTGTATTTATCGCATCAACATAAACAGTCAAACTTTCTACAGGAAATTTGGTGTCCTGATCAACCAATAAAATAAATTTTTTATTTAATTGATCAGCAACCGATGCACCATAGTTATAAGCTTTACTTACACCAGGGTTTGACTTATCATGAAAATAAATGCAATTTAAAGTAGAGAAAAGGGAAATATTTCCCGCCTTTTCCTGGGCTACTGGACTATTATCGTAAATCAATACATCTAATACGGCATTCATGGCCGCTGCACTTTGCTGCAAAGAAACAAGCGAAGTACAATTAATAATTTCTTCTTTATACAAAACCACAACTGCAAAAAGGTCACTTAGAGAATGCTCTACCCGAATACCGGGTTTTTTTAAAGTTTTTTCCACTAGTTTTTAAATTGCTGTGCAGGTGATTTAAACATTAGTTGTACGGTAAAAATGACGACCGCTAATATACCTCCAAGTATACCAAATAAAAGTCCACCCATTAATCTACCCATTTTCTTTTTAGGCAGGGGATAGCGAGGGGTATCAATAACCTCCACCAAAGGTGTTTCTTTACGTAAAGAAATTTTTGAAAGTTCAAGCTGTTTTAATAATTCGCCATACACCTGGCTATTAACCTGAACATCAATTTGTTTTTTTTGTACACCGGTTCTTACTATCTGCCGAACAGGATTTACATTCAGATCAGTACTTGCTGCAACAGATACAATATCGCCCTGCATGGTGCGCCTTACCGAATCTGCCTGGCGTTGTAATATCTGAACATTTTCCCGTGTTTTTTTACTACGATAATCAACATAATACTGAATTCCTTTTTCTACTAACCTTTCAACAAAAGATTTTGCAAAAACTTCGTCAGTGTTTGTCATCTTTACAGATACTATGTTTAATTTTTTATCCTTTTTTTCTATAATTAAATTAAGACTGACATCCTTTATAATTAAATCCATGATACTATCGCGTAAACGATTAGGTTGCTGGTCTTCACTAAATGAAAGAGATTTTAAATTTGGATTATCATTCCAGTTATTTCTATACTTTTTTTCCCCAATGTATCGTTCCACTATTAGAATATTACTGTCTAATGGGGATAACAAAGCTTTTTCAATGAGCATTTTACTTTTTAAAAATTCCATCAGATTTTCTCCTTCAAAAACGCCTCCTCCTCCCCCAATATCCAATCCAAACTGAGCAGCCAGCCCCGCATACATTCCTATAGAAGACCCTTTTTCATTCTCTGGGGCAAAAGTAATTTCGGCAGTATAAATAGGTTTCTGTAGCCATGCGTAGGTTAATCCTATAATTCCTCCTGATAAAACAATAGATAAAATCCACAACCATTTACTCAATAAAAAGCGAAGCCATTTTGCAATCATGGCAGGCATTTCTTTTAATGAAATTTCTTTTTCTGTACTCATTGTTAATTCGATTTCATTAGTATTAATAAATCCTTTTCGAAAAACGATTAGCTACAAAAGGAAAAAACTGGCGAATTGTTTTTTTTGTTAATTGTTGTAATGTGGCTTTATAAATTGCAGGATTATTAGTTAACCTATTTACTAATAATGCCACCTTTATATACATTAAATACGATAGGGAAGAATACATGACATTAAGGATATAAAATTCAATTGGTCTTTTATCAGTATGAGCATTATAAAGCATTTCAGCCAAAGTGATGTCGTCATTTGAATATGATAATTCTAAAAATGTATCTTCTTTAATACTATGAAGTGTACCTAATTTATTTAATATGCTGGCCCAGTAATCATTAGAAGAATAATAGACGATCCTGTTTTGAATTTCTTTAACAACCTTAAGATAAGTCTGTTTTTTATTACTCATTAATGCCGCTGAAACCTGCATAAGATATTCATTTTTATCTGCAGGATGATTAACAAGTCCATCCAAAGAATAATCTGCTTCGGAAACTGAACATGCATAATAGGGCTTCCAGATTAAAAAGGGATATGCACCAGCAAATACGCCATCAAGTAAGGCGGTAAGCGAAACTACAGGCATGCCTTCAATATAATAATTTGCAGCTAATTTATAGATGGTAGGATCTTCTACCACCCCTAATGCCTGTACTTGCGACGGTGGTTCTTTACCACTTAGTGCCTTATATTCATTTAGGGTAATACCAATTAAAAAATAAGTAAGTCTGGGATCATGGGTAATCAAAGTATCAATAATCTCAAATAAATTATATTTATCGTTTGGTATTAATTTATAATGAGAAGATATCGTCAACAATACATTGCTGTCTTCGGGAATATTTAATTGCTGACGCGCTGTGGTCTTTGAAATTGAGGAAAGGTGAGTATTGATGCGAATAGGTAAAATAATATTATTAGAAACTGCGGATCTTCGATGTTTACTTAATTGTTCGCCATAAGGCCGAATGTGTAAAATTGTATCAGACTGTTGTGCACCTAACCAAAAAACATGATCTGCATGATTAATATAAATAGTATAAGGTCGTTCAGAGGTTTCAAAAGCCACAGGTGGTACAGGGTCATAAGGATCCTGGTTATTGTAAATCTTATCGCAATTTCTTATATAATTACGCAACACGTTCACACTCTTTATCCGTGATTGACTACCCAGGCAAATTACTTCGTTAAAAATACTTGATTGTAATATGCGCAGGGGAACCTGACTCTTAACCTGCTCTGTAATAATCAACTTAATTTTTTTGCCTTGAGATTTTTCGAAATCAGCAATATTTTCCATTAGGCGTGTATGGCCGCCAGTAATGTATAAACTTGTAGCAATAAAAAGTACTGTATCCTTTGTGTCTTTTGTAACCTTTGTAACCTTTGGAGGTTCATGGGTTAGCTTTGCTATTTCTTTTATCCGATCATTACAAAACCCTGAATTAAATCTTCCGGTATGAAAGGCCGAACAAAAAAGAGCCACAGCCCGTAATGCAACTAAGCGATTATTAATTGAGTTTGAATTAAAGGCGGGATTCTTAATTAATAAATTATAAAATTGAATATTAAAGTCAATAATTTCCTTTCCTTTTATCACGCCTGCACTGAGTTTTTTGATAAATATTTCCTACTCCAGCCAAACATAGTTATAAGGTAAATTAAGTAAGTCAATGCATATCCTTGTGTGAGACCCACAATTCCATTATGTTGGATAAAATAAACAGAGAGCAATAAAAGTAATAATGCAAAACTCACTTCTGTTAACACAAATAATGTTGTTTTGGATTTGGCTATCATTAAAAAGGCAAACAAAAAACTTGAAATTTTAAACAGGTCACCAGCCAATTGCCAGGAGAATAATGAAGCCATTGGATAAAAATCTTTTGAAAATAAAATTGCTATAACCCAATAGCGCATTACATATATTACAACAAATCCAATTGCAATTATGGGTATTATAAATTTACAGGCATTATAAATTTCTTTTTTCAATTCTGCCCTATCATTTAATTCTGATAAGCGTGGCAAATAATATACAGTAAAGGAAGTGGTAACAATTAATAGATACATGCCAGAGAGCCGGTTCATGGCTTCCCACCAACCTGCCCGTTCTGCTGATAATAAATGAATTGCTTTTCCCCGAATAAATAATTGTGTGAGAGGGCCGGATAGAGCAGTTGTGATGGCCATGATTGTAAAACCAAAATATTTTTTAGCAAACTCAAATTTAAATGATTGCAGAAAATTATATTTTGTAAACCAATTAGCCTTACGGATGATCCAAAGCGTTAATAATAGTACAATACTTTGGTTGGTTACTGCACTTATAAGGGCGCCCTTAAGCCCTAACCACCATATCAGATTTACTGAAAATAATAATCCTACAATACTTGTTGCAATTGATACCCACACAAATTTTTTATACTCTTTAAAACCATTGAGCACTGCAATAAAAAGTGTATTTAATGCATAAAGCAAAATGGTGCAACCAAATATGATGAATATATATGCATAGGACTTTTGTAATAAAATTAAAAAAGCTAACTGTTCAGAAAAAATAATTAATCCAAGTCCACATAAAACGGAGACCCCGGTTGTTATATGGAAAGCGGTGCTAAGAAATTGTGCGAGCACATTTGGATTCTCTTTGTACTCTGATGTAAATTTAATTACTCCATTGGTTATTCCTGCAGATGCAAAAGCCATCAAAATAGATGTGGCATTATTTAGCTGCCCTAATAATGCAATCCCTGTAGCTCCAATTGTAATTGCTACTACTTTTATGGTAATGAAAGCAGTTAATAATTTAATAAGGGTAGATACAGCGGTAAGACTAAATACTTTGATCAGGGTTGACTGAGGAATTCGCAGTTTATGACGTATCCTTCGAAAAAAAATTTGTGTTTTATGCTCCAAAAAAATGAGTTGCAAAATGAGTTATAACCTCAATATCAGCTTCCGTCATACCTGGCCACAATGGCAGACTTAAACAAGTATCAGCTATTGCTTCAGCTATGGGAAAGTCTCCTTTTTTAAATCCTAAATTTTCATAGGCTTTTTGTAAATGCAAAGGAATGGGATAATGAATGAGGGTACCAATACCTTCGGAAGTTAAATGCTTTTGTAAGGCATCCCTTTGACTGGTTCTAATAACATATAAATGGTAAACGTGCGTTGCACCTTCAGCTACATCAGGAATAATGATATCACCGCAGTTTTGTAAACGTTCATTATACCATTGTGCTATTTGTTGACGCTGGCTGGTCCAATTTTTCAAAAAAGGAAGTTTTATACTTAAAACGCCTGCCTGCAATTCATCAAGGCGCATATTATGGCCAATCACTTCGTTGTAATATTTTTTTTCGCTGCCATAATTACGTAGTACTCTTGCTTTTTGGGCCAATAATTCATCATTGGTAGTAACCGCTCCGGCATCTCCAAGAGCACCCAGGTTTTTACCCGGATAAAAGCTGGTACCATTAATATGTCCCCAACTTCCGGTAAGTTTATCATTAAACGTTGCACCTTGGGCCTGGGCATTATCCTCTATAACATATAAATTATGCCTGTTTGCAATTTCCATAATCAATTCCATATTGCATGCCTGGCCATATAAATGAACTGGCATAATGGCCTTAGTACGGGATGTTATAGCATTTTCTATTTTTAAAGGATCAATATTATATGTTACAATATCAGGTTCAACTAACACGGGCTTGGCACCTACGTATGATACAGCTAATGCAGTAGCGATATAGGTATTTGAAGGCACAATAACTTCATCGCCCTGGCCAATACCTAAGGTTTTTAGTGCTATATGCAAAGCATCTAAACCATTGCTTATTCCAACACATTTCTCTACCTCGTTAAAGATGGCGTATTCCTGTTCAAATTGCAAAACCTGCTCGCCTAATACATACCATGCTTTATCAAAAAAGTTTTCGAAGTTTTTTAGAATGGCAGGTTTTATCTGCTTATTCATGTGTTCAAATGAAACAAAGGGAATTTTCATACAACCTATTTCTAACTAAATGATTTAAGTAAAAGAGAAATTCGGGGAAGGTACCTGGTGTTTAACTGCTTTGGAAAAAGTGCAACCAGGTAGAGATCATAATATATACCTTTAATTACTTTTTGTTCTCTTAACAAGCCTTCTTCAACCATACCTAAATATTTTTGCAACTTTAGCATAGGCGTATTGGTTGCTTAAACGTTGCCATTTATTTTATTAAAGTGCCATTCATTTAAAACCAGGTTACAGCAAAGTTTTAAAGCTTCTAATCCATAAGGGTTGGATTTTTTTAAATAAACAGGAGCTAATAATAACCTACCTACTTCGGCATTTTTATCCTGGTCAGATATATTAACTATAGCAATCATCCCTACTTTATTACCTGAGCTTTTACAGATAATCATATAGTTGATCTCACTGGCAGGACGATTTTGCATCCAATGCTGCTGGCTGGCCAATGAATAACCTTCTGGTTGATTCATAAAAGCTCCAGACTCACTTATCCGCCATTCATATACTAAGGCAGCATCTTCTGGTTTGAGCTTCTCTAATCTAATAAATGTTCCCTCTAATGTTTTATATTGATCTACATCCAACATACTATGATAATTGCCTGTTTTTTTTAAATCGGTCGTTATATAATGTTTCTTCAGCTACATAAACTTTAACGGGTACTTTAAAAGGTTGCATCTGTCCTTTGCAATAACTTTTCAAACGCCGCGTAAATTCCTTTAAGTCTTCCTTTTCCTGCAGCAGCACCCTGGCACAAACAATGTTACCCATCATTACATGCTTTTCTCCATATACAGTAACCTCCAAAACATTATCCATTCCTAATATTATGTTTTCAACTTCCTGAGGATACACCTTATCACCACCCACATTAATCAATTCTGATTTGCGGCCAAGTATTTTATAATATTCGCCCTCCACTTCAACCTGGTCGCCTGTCATAAAAAATCCATCTTCAGTAAATGGACTGGGTGCATTAAGGTACCCTAACATTGCTGAATCAGCTTTGATCTCTAACAAATGATCCACTACCCGTAAGGTATATCCTTCACCCCCTAACTTAACCCATAAGGAATCGTCACTTTTAGACTTTGACCTTAAAACTCCCAGTTCAATTAAACCATATGTTTGTTGAAAGGCAACATCGGGGAATAGTTGCTTGGCCCGTGAAAGTGTATATGCCGGCATTGGTTCTGTGCCATATGTGATGAGTGAAAGGCTGCTTAAATCATATTGTTTATATGTTTCACTTAAAATAAGGAGGTTTAAAAAACTGGGTGAAACCGGCAACAGTTCTACGCGATGCTTTTGAATGAAAGCACATACGGCTTCGGGTTTGCGGTTGCGCAATGCTAAAACAACCCCACCATTTGATAGTGTATGCAGAAGTGTATTTAAGCCTCCCCAATGATCGAATAACAAAAAATTAATGGTTCGTGATGTACGTCTTGTTACTTTAAACTTTTCGAGCAGCTTTACAAAATCGTGTACTGCACCTTTAGGAAAACCTGACGTACCAGACGTAAATAATACCAATCCCGGATGTTTAACCTGCCTCAATGTTGAATAAAAATCATGTGCTCCATCCTCTGTTGATTCAACAATTGAATACGTATCGGTTTGCAGATTTACAATAATTCTTTTTTGCACCTGGGCTATGGTAAACTTTTGAAGTTCTGCTTCTTTAATGGGGGTATTAAAAGGTACAATAATACATTCCTGTTCTATCAATGCTAACAACATTGAAATTGTCTGGGGTGTAAAATCGCCTTCTAAGGAAACTACATCACCCGCTTTTACCTGGTGTAATTTTAATGATTCAACATCACGTGTATATTGTTCTAATAATTGTTGATAAGTAATAACTCCCTCCTGCCAGATGATAGCCGGTGAATCGCCTCTATCTATAAAACGTTCTAATAAAAAATCAATATGCATAAATTAATACTTCATTAATATTTAATACCTCATTAATAAACTACCCCACGACAAACCCACGCCAAAGCCTGAGAGCACTACTAAATCTCCTTTTTTTAGCTTCCCCGATAAAGTTGCCTGGTGTAAAGCAATAGGAATTGAAGCCGAAACAGTGTTACCAATATTTTGCATATTCATATACCATTTTTCTGGTGGAACACCCAGGGCCTTGAATAATGAATCCAGTGTCATTTTGCTTGCCTGGTGAAAACCGAAAAATTGAATATCCTCAATTGCAAGATTATTTCTTTGTAACAATTCTTTGATTTGTATAGGCACCGTACGCGAAATAAATTTCCATACGCCAAAGCCATTCATATTTATTTCTTCGGCACTGGTTTGGTTGCCGCTATGATTGGTGCGGGGCTGACCGGTTGTTTCGTTTTTGGGCAACCTGCAACCACCGGCAGGTATATAAAACGACTCATACTCGCTACCAGCGGAGGCGAGTGAAACATCTATAATACCCATTTCCATTTCAGCAACAATGGTTGCCGCTGCACCATCGCCAAATAATACACTGGTTGAACGGTCTTCCGGATTTATATATCTGGAATAAGTATCGGCCGTAATCAACAATATATTTTTTCCCATACCCGTTTCTATCATACCGCGGGCAATTGTAACCCCATAAATGAAACCAGAACAAGCGAGGTTATAATCGAATGCCCATACATTGTGCGAAAATCCAAAATGCTTGTGAATTAAAAATGCATTTGAAGGCATAATGAAATCGGGACTTTGCGTACAAAACATAATCCCCTGAATGGCTTCCTTTGAAATGCTGCCTGCATCAAAAATTTTTTGCACAGCTTTAATTGCAAGATCAAGTGCAGTTTCTCCGGTGGAAGCGATGTGCCGGGCATAAACACCAGATTTGGACGCCACTTTTTCCATATCCCAGTCAGGATGGAGCAATTGTAAATCCTCGTTAGCCACGGCCTTCTCCGGCAAATAATATTCTATTGTTTTTATTCCAACCATTAAAGTTGTTGCTTTAGCCTTTCAATTACATTTTCATCCAAAACAAATGGTTGGCCGTGCCCGGGATAAATTGAATATCCCTGAAAATTGTCTAATATAAATTCAACGGACTTTAACAATAAGGGCCGGTTTCCCCCCGGCAAATCAGTTCTTCCAATAGTATCTGCAAAAAAAAGATCACCCGTAAAAAGGGAAGAATCTATTTGAAAACAAATACTTCCGTGGGTATGACCGGGTATTGAGTGCATCTCAATTTTGTTTGTCCCAATATGAAAACCTGATTGTTCTTCAATAAATCCTGTTATAACCGGAGTCTGAAAAGTTGTTGCCTCCCCTGCAAGTTTCCGGTAAAGATTACCTTGCCTTACTAATTGTCTGTCTTTGCTATGTATGTAAAATGGTATAGTATATTGTTTTTGAAATTCAGCTACTGCGCCAATATGATCAAAATGCCCGTGCGTATTTAAAATGCCATTAAGCTGGCATTTTTGGTCTATTACCATTTGATTTAGTAGTTCAAATTCATCCCCCGGATCTATCAACCAGCCTTGGTTGCCTGATTGCAACAGGTAACTGTTTTCCTTCCATTTACCTACCGTTCTGAACTTAATTTCAATGCTCATTAAACACCTCCAAGGTATATAAGCTGACCGGTAACCGCATTGCTGTCTTTTGAAATCAGGAAATTAACTGCTGATGAAACATCTTCCATTGATCCAAATGTTTGAATTGCATTACGCGATAACACTTCATTTAAAGCCTGCTGGTTTATTTTACCAGACAATTCGGTTGGAATTGCTGAAGGAGCAACCACATTTACTGTTATGCCCTGGCGGTACACTTCTTTTGCAACTACCCGTGAATATGCATTAAGCGCTGTTTTAGAGGCGGTATATAATGCCTCACCTGCAACCTCGTGTTTACTGGCCATTGACCCCATATTAATGATGCGACCACTTTTGTTACGGATCATTAACTTGATTGCCTCCCGGCAAAACATCATAGGAGCAAACAGGTTTATTTTAAATACCTGTTCCATAGTTGAATAGGGTAATAAAGCAGCACTAACGATTGCAGGATTGATTGCTGCATTATTAATCAATACATCCAATCGCTTTACTTCCTTTCTTAAATATTTAAATATTTCCAGGATTTGTTTTTCATCAGAAACATCACTTATAAAATGATGATAGTAAGTATCCTGAATATCCGAATGAGTTCTGCTGCAACCAAAAACACGGTATCCTTTGAAGAGGTAATATTGAGCCAGGTACTTGCCAATACCTTTACTGGTACCTGTAATCAACATGACCGGCGCATTCATATCATTATCCACCATTAAGCAACATTTCTATATATGCCTTTAATGTTGCGACGGATTTAAAGGGGCTTTCGTCTAACGACATCGCTTTTTCATCTGCAAGAGAAACAAACGCTCCCGTTTCTTCTTCAATTTTCTGCTCGATAATCGTAATAAGGTTTACCAGTTGCAATGAATCAAGAGAATCGCCTGAACCAAATATGGACGTTTCTTCGGTTTTATCCAATTGTTCACCCGCATCAAGATCTGTGTTTAATTCATCAATTGAATCGTAGATTAATTGTAATACCTGCATTTATTATTTATTTATTTTTAAAAATTTTGTATTCATCGTAGGAACGGATATAATCATCTGGATTATATAATTCGGAGGCTAATACCAGGCAAATGGCACCGGAGGAAAAATTGACTTCACTGGCCCATATTGCCGGGGGAACATGCAATCCTAAATAAGGACGGTTTAACTGAATCAATCGCTGAACCTTTCCATCATCAACCAATACCTCAAAGCTGCCGCTTGCCGCAATTAAAAACTGGTGGCATTCTTTATGAGCGTGTGCTCCCCGTGATTCACCACCCGGTATGTCGTACAAATAAAAGACCCTTTTTATATCGAAAGGGACCTCAACTGAATTATGTATAGGAGTGATGTTACCGGCACGAAAATGAATTTTGGGCAGTTGAATTATTGAACAATCAAAAACGGTTACGTAGCCGGCCATACTGCTTTTTGAAATTTATTAAAATCCCTGATATAATCATCCTCAACAAAGCTGGTGCTTGCGGCTACCAGGGCCAGGGAATTGGTTGAAAAATTTTCAAGACTACGCCAGAAAAGGGCCGGTACATAAATACCATAATAAGATCGGTTGAGTTGGAAGCGTTTTTGGTTTTTGCCATCGTGAAGCACCACATCAAAACTACCTGAAAGGGCTATGATAAATTCCTGCTGCTGTTTAAATGCGTGCCCACCCCTTACTTCGCCACCCGGAACATCATATATCCAATACAAACGTTTAATGCTAAAAGGTAAATGGTTGCCTTCTTCAAAAAAGGATAAATTACCTCTCTCATCGGGAATGATGGGAAGTTTTGTAATTATAATATCCTCTACATTTTTCATAGTTTTCTATTTTATTCAATTGTACCTTGAATAAACAATGTTTTTTTCCAATTATGCCTTTGGTTGCATAATGATGTATAAGTACAAGAGTGCGACGCAAGTAAAGCTGAATAAAGTTTAAATGCCTGGCTCAAAATACCTACAACCTATAATTCTATAATTTAATTAAAGTAACCAAAATGGTTAGCAATGTGGCGAAGCCAGTGGTTAATCCTACAACTTCGCCTGTTGATAAACGTTGCCTGCTACGATCTACCACTTTGGGAACCAATATCTCGGAACCCGGCTTTATATCGGGATAGGATTTGAAAAATAAAAATCTTCCTGTTTTTGCGGCGCTACCGTTTGCATATAAAACATACGTACGCTTTTTACGGGCATTATCAGTAAATCCACCTGCCTTGTCAATATAATATTGAAAATTTGCGTCTTCTTTATAAACCACCTGGGTTGGAAACATCACCTCGCCATTAACCATAACCTCGTACGATTTTTTACTGATGCTTAAAATGTCGCCTTCTTTTAAAAACAAGTCTTCGTTTACTTTTGGTGTTGCCAGTATTTTTTCAAGGTCTAAACCAACTTTTACTGTGGGATTTATTACGTCGTTTAAAAGCGCATTGGACGAATCTTTGAGATCGCTTTGAATTTTTTGAATGCGGGCAATATTGTTGTCTTTTAAAAGTCCTGAAGTATTATTTCGTGTTAAGAATGCACCCTGCAAAAAGGCTTCCGGTGTTAACCCACCGGCCCTTTCAATAAGATCGCTGATGCGGTCCTGCTTGGTGGCCAAAACATACGTGCCGGGATAGAGCACTTCGCCTTCTAATTTTACTGTTACCTGTGGTTTGTAACCAATTTTTGTTCTCACCATTACAATATCCCAGGGTGCTAATTTTATTTCCGCCCCTTTTATTTCCAGGTCGCGGGCAGAACTTACTTCAATTACTTCCGCAATTTTTTGCCCCGACCCAATGCTATCCATATTTAACCTTCTTGCTATTTCAATTTGCTGTGGGGCTGCCGCATCAGTAAAACCTCCGGCCTTAAAAAGAAGGTCTTTTAATGTGGTGTTTTCTACAAATTTATATTCGCCGGGGCGCCTTACTTCTCCCTGTACCGAAACGGTATAATTTGTTTTATAATCAAATATTGAGGCAATGGTTATTACATCTTCCTTTTGAAGTTTTATATCGTAGGCCGGATTTTCTAATATTTCATTAACCTGGAAGGGTATTACTTCTGTTGTTAAGTTTTCGCGTGTTCTAAGCAATAATGCTCTATCGGTAAAAGCATCCTGCCGAAGACCATCGGCTTTTTTTATTAATTGCGATAACATTAATCCTTGGGTTAGCTCAAACTGGCCCGGCCTTTTAACTGCACCATTAATTGCTACCCTGTTGGTATAAGTTTCCAATATTTTATCAACGATTACAACATCTCCACGTTGGGGCGTGTAACTTGAAAACTCCTCTTTTGTAACATCTTTTAACTGCCTTTCCTTATCGTTTAACTGCCTTACGTGCAATGCAGCCGTATATGCCTCGTTGGTAAATCCACCGGTAAAACGTACCAGGTCATTCATATTTTCCGAAGGAAGTAACTCAAAAATGCCTGGCCGCTTTACTTCGCCCATAACTTCAACCTGTAAGTTGGCAACCGGAATCCTGATAACATCCTGATCCCTTAATCCGGCATTGCCCGACAAATCGCCGCGAAGCAGAAAATCATAGGTATCTAACTTTTTTATTACAGCATTATTACGTATCAGTTCTATATTTCTAAACGATCCCCTTTCGTTAATTCCACCTGCAGCGTACAACGCATTAAATATTGAAGAAAGCGACGACAAAGTATAAGTTCCCGGTCGCTTAGCTTCACCAACAAGCGTAACTTTTATACTTTTAATTTTACCAACGCTCACTTCCTGTTTCGACTGGCCGCTACCTAAACTGGCATATCCATTGCGGATCATTCTTTCGCGAATGCGCTTTGTAACCTGCTCAATACTAT
>JBBSJX010000053.1:0-14988 GCA_038256825.1 Chitinophagales bacterium | reverse complement strand
TTGGAATGGCTAACCCTGAGGGCTACCGTAAGGCACTGCGTTTAATGCGTCTGGCCGAAAAATTTAATAATCCGGTTATTACCTTCATCGATACTCCTGGTGCTTTTCCAGGTATGGAAGCAGAAGAACGTGGACAAGGCGAAGCTATTGCCCGTAATATATATGAAATGGTACGCCTGAAGGTGCCTATAATATGTGTTATTATAGGTGAAGGAGCAAGTGGCGGAGCCTTGGGAATTGGGGTAGGTGATAGGGTGTTTATGCTCGAAAATTCCTGGTATACCGTTATATCGCCCGAAAACTGTAGTTCTATTTTATGGCGTAGCTGGGACATGAAAGAAAAAGCTGCCGAACAATTGCGTCTAACCTCGGATAACATGTATAAATTTGGTTTGGTTGATGGCATTATACCTGAACCTTTGGGTGGTGCCCATTGGAGCTACGACGAAGCTGCAAACATTTTAAAATCGCACCTGATACCGGTTATTAAAGAATTGAAAAATATGGATCCCAATCAAAGAATTAATGAGCGAATTGAAAAGTTTGGAAAAATGGGCCATTGGGAGGAATTACCTGAATAATTAAAATTTACAATAAAACATACATGTCGTTAAAAGATACGTTGCGCGGAACCGGTGTGGCCCTTATTACTCCATTTGCACCCGATGAGTCAATTGATTATAAAGCCTTTCAAAAACTACTGGATTTTGTTATACATGGAGGTGTAGAATATGTGCTGCCATTGGGCACAACCGGCGAAACTCCAACGCTTGAAAAATCTGAAAAATCAGATATCGTTAATTTTGTTTACGAAGTAGTAAACAACCGGGTTCCGGTGGTGGTTGGTGTTGGTGGCAATAATACTAAAGAGGTACTTCGCGATTTGGAAACACTAAAACTTGATAAAGCTGACGCAATATTAAGTACCTGCCCGTTTTACAATAAACCTTCGCAACAAGGTATTTTTGAGCACTATAAGGCCATTGCTCATGCAAGCCCAAAACCGGTTATTTTGTATAATGTTCCGGGCCGTACCGGGTGTAATATAACTGCTGCTACCACTTTAAGGTTGGCTAACGATGTGGAAAATATTGCCGGTATAAAAGAGGCAAGCGGCTTTATGGTTCAATGCATGCATATATTAAGAGACAGACCAAAAGATTTTATGGTTTGCAGTGGCGACGATCATGTAACACTACCGTTAATTGCTGCCGGAATGGATGGCGTGATTAGCGTGGTTGCTAATAGCTTTCCTAAAGACTTTTCGGAAATGGTGCGCTTATGCCTGGCCAACGATTTTGGACCTGCAAAAGGATTGCACTATAAAATACTGGAAGCGATGGACTTGCTTTTTGTAGAAAATAATCCCGCTGGCGTAAAAGCGTTTTTGGCCGAAATGGGGATTATAGAAAATTACCTGCGTTTGCCTTTGGTTCCTTTAAGCGAAGGTGTTCACCAACAGGTAAAAGATTATCTAACCCGTTATAAGTCATAAGTTTTGTTCAAACTAAATAATAAAGCAGGCCTGTTTTTTAGGCCTGTTTGTTTTTTTAAAAATTTTTGGTAACCGGCTTTTGGTTATTAATTATGCATCGTTGCGTCGCACACTTGTACTTACAGTGTCCAATCATCATTTTTTGTTTATTCTTTTTGCTCTGTAAAAGCACCCTGGTTATAGAATTTATACAAAAACGATTATCCAGGCACCGTAGGTGCATCCTGGTTACTCAATTTATAGGTGCTTTGCTTACAAGTTTATTAATTATATCCCATTTTTCACTATTTACCACTTGATGTTTTTCCACGTTTCGTCCTTCTGTCGTAAAGTTGTGTCCACCCTTCTGATACTCTAATTTTTACACGTTTTATAGCCAATTCTACGCTGTGTGCGCACATTTCAGCATTAATTATTATTACATCAATTGCCTTCTATACATCTGAATGGCGTTTTCATATCCCAGGTAAATTGCATCGCAAACAAGTGCGTGCCCTATGGATACTTCCAATAATCCCGGAACATTTTGGGCAAAATATTTCAGGTTTTTTAAATCAAGATCGTGGCCTGCGTTTATGCCCAAACCCAATTCATTTGCTCTTTTGGCTGCGATTGCAAACGGTTCAACAGCGGCCTCTTTATTGGTGGCATAATGCATTGCATAACTTTCGGTATATAATTCAATCCGGTCGGTCCCGGTAGCCATTGCACCTTCAATCATTGTAATATCCGGGTCAACAAAAATGGAAGTTCTGATACCGGCGTTTTTAAAAATCCGGATCATATCTACCAGGTAATTTTTATTTGCAATGGTATCCCAGCCATGGTCGGAGGTAAGCTGGCCCAGGGCATCTGGCACCAGGGTAACCTGGTGTGGTTTTACTTCTAAAACCAGGTCAACAAATTTTTGCTCCCTGCAATTACCTTCAATATTAAATTCAGTTTTTATGGCTGGTTTAATTTCCCTTACATCGCTATATCTTATATGGCGTTCGTCGGGGCGTGGATGAACAGTAACACCATCAGCACCAAACCGCTCAGCATCAAGTGCAGCCTTTAATACATCTGGATTATTGCCGCCACGGCTATTACGAATAGTAGCAAACTTGTTGATATTTACACTTAGTTTAGTCATACTACAAAGTTAGCTAAACGATATAAGTGATGATAAGAGAAACATTATAACCATATAAACATTGTGATAGATAGCAAATATTCCCCACATCATTATTCTGTAACAGCAGCTTAACTTTGTTCAACTTTAAGCTGAAATAATTGTTTCCTTTCTATGATTTATTCTTCTCTTGAACAATGCCTGTTGGATCTTGAAAAACATAAACACTTAATACGTGTTACCGAGCCAGTAGACCCCCATCTTGAAATGGCTGCCATACATTTAAAGGTTTATGAAGCAGGTGGGCCGGCATTGTTGTTTGAGCATGTTAAGGGTTCAAAATACAGGGCAGCTTCAAATATTTTTGGATCGTTACAGAGAAGTAAATTTATTTTCAGACATAATTTTGAGAAGGTTCAAAAGCTAATTCAACTAAAAGCAGATCCTGTAAAAGCTATTAAGCAGCCTTTTAAAAATTTTGGAGTGGGGATGGCCGCTTTAAAAGCCCTGCCCCTGAAAAATCCATCTTCAAAACCGGTTTTATACCAGCAAATAAATATCCACGACCTGCCATTAATTCAACATTGGCCAATGGATGGCGGAGCCTTTGTTACCTTGCCACAGGTTTATACGGAGGATATAGACAAGCCCGGCATCATGAACGCCAACCTGGGTATGTATAGAATTCAATTAACCGGCAACGATTACGAGCTTGACAAAGAAATTGGATTGCACTACCAGTTACACAGGGGCATAGGAGTGCACCAGACTAAAGCAAATAAAGCAGGGCAGTCTTTAAAAGTGAGTTGTTTTGTTGGCGGTCCACCGTCGCACAGTTTATCGGCAGTAATGCCTTTACCTGAGGGTATTAGCGAAATGACTTTTGCCGGGGTTTTGGGTGGGCGCAGGTTCAGGTATACCTACCAGGATGGATTTTGCATTAGCACCGATGCCGATTTTGTAATTACCGGCGAAGTGTTTACCGGCCAAAACAAACCCGAAGGGCCGTTTGGCGATCACCTCGGATATTATAGTTTAACCCATCCTTTTCCTGTAATGAAGGTTCATAGGGTTTGGGCCAAAAAAAATGCCATCTGGCCATTTACCGTTGTTGGCCGTCCGCCACAGGAAGATACCAGTTTTGGTGAACTCATACATGAACTTACTGGGGATGCTTTAAAACAGGAAATTCCAGGCCTTAAGCAGGTGAATGCGGTGGATGCTGCCGGTGTGCATCCCTTATTATTAGCGATTGGCAGTGAAAGATATACGCCCTATATGCCTGCAAAACAGCCTGCTGAGTTACTCACCATAGCCAATCATATTTTAGGAACCGGGCAGTTAAGTCTGGCTAAGTTTTTATTTATTACTGCCGACGATACCAACCATTTAAACACCCATAACATTCAACAATACATGCGTTTTGTTTTGGAACGGTTGATTACTGAAAGGGATGTTCATTTTTATACCAATACAACCATTGATACCCTCGACTACTCCGGAACTTCTATTAACAGCGGTAGTAAAGTGGTTTTTGCGGCTTATGGCGATGTGGTTCGTTCGCTTTGTACCGAAATCCCCGATAGTTTAAAATCCGTACAAGAATTTGTAAACCCTCAGGTTGCGATGCCAGGAATTGTTGTGTTGCAAACCGAAGCTTTCACTTCTTACGAAAAGGCGCATCATCAAATGGAACAATTAGATACCCAGTTAAAGGATAAGCTGAACGAATTAAACCAGGTGCCAATGATTGTAATTGCCGACGACAGCAATTTTGTGAGTGCTTCACTCAACAATTTTTTATGGGTAACCTTTACACGGTGCAACCCATCGCACGATATTTACGGCATACAGTCATTTGTTCAAAACAAACATTGGGGTTGTAAAGGTCCGCTCATTATAGATGCCCGTATAAAACCGCATCACGCCCCACCCGTAACAACTGATACTGAAACCGATAAAAAAATTGCTCATTTGTTTAATAAAGGTGGAAGCCTCTACGGAATTTTAAAATGATACCATTTCAAAATTAATTTTTTGGTAACGGGCTTTTTACCAGCAATAAACTTTTGTTGCAGCCCGACCGACAACCGGCGGTTCGCACCTTAAACTTATAATCACAATTCAGGCTGGCAAAACTATATACATTGGTTTGGATGCATCTCAAATTGTAGCTGCAATTGACCAATAGTTTAAAACAGTTTGAGAAAAGATGCTATGAAAATATATCAGTACAAGAGAGTGACACAACGAAGATGCCATGAAGAGCTTGTGCCGGTTCCGAAAAAATTATAATGATAATTTGAGATGAACCTGTGGTTTTTATGATCCACGGAATTAAAGTTTTGGAGTTATTTTTACTTTTTAGGAGCAAGCCTTTACAGCGTATTAAAAGAGGCTTTTTGATAATTAATTGTTAGGTAACAAACTGATGATCATTAATGTGTGTTTAGTTGCAACCCAACCTGCGGTTCGCACTCTTGTACTTATAATTACCATCGACAGCAGGCAAAATAAACATACCTTGGTTTTTAGTTTCCACGGAGTTAACGTTTTGGAGTTTATTTTTACTTTTTACTTTTACTTTTTAATTTATTAAACCTAAACTAAATTATATGAAAAAGGTCTGCGTGCTTCTCCTGTTTCTTCCTCTTATAACTATGGCCCAAACAGGAATAAATTTTGAACACGGTAAAAGCTGGGCTGAAATACAGGCTAAAGCCAAGGCCGAAAATAAGTATGTTTTTGTTGATGCCTGGACTACCTGGTGTGGCCCCTGCATTTATATGGCAAAAAACATTTTTCCGCTACAGGAAGTGGGAAATTTTTTTAATGAGAATTTTATAAATGTAAAAATGCAGTTGGATACTTCAGCTAATGACACTGAAGAAGTAAAGGCAAGGTACCAGGACGGACATGATTTAATGACAAATTATAAAATCAGGGCATTCCCCACTTACCTGTTCTTTGATCCTAATGGTAAACTGGTTCATCGCAGCTTAGGTGCAAGCCCTGAACCTGCAAAGTTTATAACCAAAGCAAAAAATGCCCTTAATCCCGAAACCCAGTATTATACTTTACTGAATTTATACGATCAAGGCAAAAAAGATACAGCGTTTCTAAGAAAGATGGCCTATAACGCAATGGAAGCCTACGATATGCCGAGTGTACAAAAAATTTCGGAAGAATATCTTGCCTCTCAAAACAATTTATTTACAAAGGAAAATGTTGCTTTTTTAAGTGAGTTTACAAATAGTATAAAAGATGCCGGGTTTAAACATATTGTAGATAATCCTGCAAAATATGATGCAGTTAAAGGAAGTGGCGCAGCAAACAAGCTGATAGTAGATTTAATAATGAAGGATGAAATATATCCCAAAGTATTTACACCCCAACCATCAAACCCTGATTGGAATTTATTAACCAAAGAGGTTAATGCAAAATATCCGGGTTATGGCAAAGAAGCTATTTTATTTGGTAAAGTAAATTATTATCAAAGAAAAAAAGACTGGAATAATTTTCAAACAGCTATAGTGGCTTATATGAAAGCCTATGGTAAAAATGTAGAGCCGGGACAATTAAATAATTTTGCCTGGACAGTTTTTGAGAATTGTAAAGATGTGGCTTGTTTAAAAGATGCCCTGGAGTGGAGTAAAAAATCTTTTGAAAGCAATAATAATCCCATGTATATGGATACTTATGCAAACATTCTTTATAAAATAGGAAATAAGAAGGAAGCCATTATATGGGAAGAAA
This sequence comes from Chitinophagales bacterium, assembly GCA_038256825.1. GTDB lineage: Bacteria > Bacteroidota > Bacteroidia > Chitinophagales > Chitinophagaceae > Segetibacter. The sequence continues at coordinate 8,623 of JBBSJX010000053.1, read as the reverse complement.
AAGCACTTGGTTTAGTGCCAGATGCTGATAAAGAAAGTTACCAGGCTACGGTAGATAAAATGAAAAAAGGAGAAAAAACCTGGAATGATTGATAAAAGAAAAATAAAAATGCGGGCCTATTTAATAAATAGCCCGCATTTTTTTATTGTACTATTTTAAATTCTTGTTTTAAAATATAGGGAACCTTCCAATGCTTTTGTTCATCGGTTAATTCCTTGTCAATCCGTAGGTTGGTTTCAAAAATACTTTCGGGCTCCTCCAGGTGAAAATCAAAAACTACATTTTTAAGTTCTTCATCTGTGGTTACATGGTTTTCATCATTTAAATGACGACGTACCAATTCGCTTACCGTTTCGCTGTGTTCAGATCTTTTTAAATTATCAGAAGCCGGCGATTGAACGTTATGTTCCATAAATAAGTTTTTACAACTTCTATTAAAATTATGCCAGTTTTACAGTTCATGTTAAGTATTAGCATTAATATCTTTTTTCAGGTAAAAGTGTCAGATTGCTAAATAGCTTTTGTGAGTTTTATTATCCACTTATTTAAGTAGAAAGACAATGACTTAACGATAAATAAGGCATTAAAATTTATTTTGCTCTAATATTGTTTAAACTATATATGGCAGTGTTGTTGTTTTTTTAATAAAGTGGAATTGGGGAACTCACCTGGTGAACATCTTCAATATGGGTAGACTACATTAGAAATTCTTATTTAAAGCTTTTAACGGAATTATGTTTGTAAACTGGTTTATACCTATAAAAATGATCTATTAAAGGTATGATCTCATTAATTTTAAAGACCTGATAATTTATAAATGAAATACATCGTTTCTATATTGTTTGTTTCATTGCTTATTCCCCAGTTTATGAATGCACAGGTAGATAGCAAATCTTTTCGGTTTATTTTAAAAACCATCCTATCTCATAACGTTCCTGAGATTACTGTTGAGAAAGCTGCGGCTTCAAAAGATCAATATGTATTTCTTGACTCCAGGGAACCTGAGGAGTATAATGTTAGCCATTTACATAATGCCCGGTTTGTAGGTTATAAAAATTTTGACATTGAAGAGGTAAAAGACCTTACAAAAGATAAACCATTGGTTGTGTATTGCTCCATTGGCAAACGCAGCGAAGACATTGCTGAAAAATTGATTAAATACGGTTTTACAAATGTGCAAAATTTGTACGGTGGAATATTTGAATGGGTTAACAAAGACCACGCAGTTTACGACCTCAATAATAAACCTACTAATAATGTGCACGCTTATGGTAAATGGTGGGGCAAGTTTTTAGATAAAGGAAATAAAGTGTATTAATAAACAAAACTTACATGCGGCTACTCACAAAAACTACTTTATATTTTTTGATAGCCATGATTTTGCTGCTTACTATGGGTGGGTTTTACCTTTTTAACCAGTTTAGTAAAGAGCTCGATCATCAAACGGACCAGGAGTTAATATTGGACGAAATACAATGGATACGATACCTGAGGTCGCAAGCCGATGAGGGAATAACTTTTATACTTCGTACGCCTGAGTTATCCATTGCTCCCGTTGATCGGCCTACTTCAGAATATCCAACCCTAACCCGTACAAAGGGATTTGGTGCAAAGCAGAATAGGGAAGTGCCCTTCCGGCAATTGTCGCATGTGGTGGCTATTTATGATATTCCGTACCAGATTGTAATCCGAAAATCGCAGGAACAAAGAAGTGTTTTTATAGCCAATGTTACAAGGATTATGCTTTTGGTTTTTGTAGCCTTGTTACTAATCATGCTTTTAGTAAATTGGTTGATCAATAAAAATATATGGAAGCCTTTTAAACACTCTTTGGTAAAAATCCGCGGAGCGGAATTGCAAAAAATGGAAGCCATCCATTTTGATAATACCCCGATTAAAGAATTTAATGAACTCAATGCTGCGCTCAATTTTATGACGGGCAAAATTTACCGGGATTATGTAATTATGAAGGAGTTTACCGAAAATGCAGCGCATGAAATGCAAACCCCCCTGGCTGTTGTTCAAAGTAAGATTGAATTGTTATTGCAAGGTCCAGATATTACAGATGAGCAATACAATTCTATTACCCAGGCATCCGGTGCATTGAAGAGATTAAGTAATTTAAACCAGTCACTATTGTTGCTGGCTAAAATTGAAAACAACCAATACGATACCAGCGAAGCCGTAGCGCTTGTTGCTGTTGCCCGAAAATACCTGCAGTTGTTTGATGAAATTATCAAAGACAAACAACTGGTAGTGGAAACTTTTTTTAGTGGAGATCTTTTCGTGCAAATGCATCCATTTCTGGCCGATACTTTAATGAGTAATTTAATCGGTAATGCAGTTAAGTATAATTACCCCGGCGGAAGGCTATTGCTTTTTGCTGATACAACTTCTTTTAAAATCAGTAATACAAGTAATTCACCCGCAATTGATTCAAATCTACTTTTTAAAAGATTTCAATCCAAAAAGTATAATAACGATACCTCCAATGGACTAGGGCTGGCAATTGTAAAAAAGATAGGGGATACCCATAAATTAAAAGTTGACTACGAGTATAAAGACGGTTTGCATTCTTTTCTGATTGTCAAAAAATGATTTTTAATTTCTTTTTTTGCTGTGCTAGTTGCTAAAAGTACAAGAGTGCGAACCGCCATAGGTCGGTCAGGCTGCAACCAAAGTACCATAATGATTTGAAGCTTGCTCCAAAAAAATCTTTAGTTCAATTGCGCAACTTTACTATTTTTTTATAGTTTATCCCTTAGATTGTACTTTGGAAAGGTGTACATAAAATCAATAGCTAAAACTTAAACCGGGCTTATAAATTACACATTATGAACAGGAGAAATTTTCTTAAAAACGGATCTGTTGCAACTTTAGCCATACCGGTTATGAGCGCTTGTGGATCCGCTAAAACTATAACTGGCAATACTAAAACGGTGGGCGAAAATTTAGAAGTAAAAGCTTTTGATTTAGATGAAGCAACCATTGAATCGCTTCAAAATAAAATGCAGAACGGAACTGAAACGGCGGTTTCGATAACGAATAAATACCTGGAACGCATACAGGAAATTGACAAAAACGGGCCATCGCTTAATAGTGTAATTGAAGTTAATCCCGATGCATTGCGTATTGCAGCAGCAATGGATGCTGAACGCAAAGCAGGAAAAGTGCGTGGACCAATGCACGGTATTCCGGTTTTAATAAAGGATAATATTAATACTGGCGATAGCATGATGACCACTGCCGGCTCGGTTGCGTTGTTAGGTAATAAAGCCGGTAAAGATGCCTTTATTGTTAAGCAACTGCGTAATGCCGGAGCCGTTTTGCTGGGCAAAACCAACCTGAGCGAGTTTGCCAATTTTCGCTCTGAGCGCTCAACCAGTGCGTGGAGTAGCAGGGGAGGACAAACCCGCTGCCCCTATATTCTTAACCGCAATCCGTCGGGATCAAGTGCGGGTACAGGCGCTGCAGTGGCGGCCAGTCTTTGTGCCATTGGTATTGGTACCGAAACCAATGGATCTATTGTTAGTCCATCATCAATAAATGGCCTGGTTGGTATTAAGCCAACAGTAGGCTTGTTAAGTCGCTCGGGTATTATTCCAATTTCGGCTACTCAGGATACTGCCGGCCCAATGGCCCGCACGGTAAAAGATGCTGCAATTTTTTTAGGTGCATTAACCGGAATTGATCCTGCTGATGAAATAACCCAAAACAGTAAAGGAAAAGTTTTAACCGACTATACCCAAAACCTGGATAGAAACGGGTTAAAGGGCAAGCGCCTCGGTTTTGAAACGTCGAGCCTGAGAGGGAACCCTGATGTGGTGGCACTTATTAAAAACACCCTTGAAATTTTAAAGCAACAAGGAGCGATAATAGTAGATATTGAACTGCTAAAATTAACCCGCGATTTACGCGATGCCAGCTATTCAATACTTCAGTATGAATTTAAAGATGGGTTGAATAAATACCTGGCCACTGCCAATGCCCAGGTAAAATCACTTGCCGAAGTAATTGCCTTTAACAAAACACACGAAGCGGAAGCGATGCCCTATTTTAAACAGGAAATTTTGGAAAGTTCGCAGGCAAAGGATGGTTTGGAAAGTGCAGATTATAAACAGGCACTGGCCAAAACAAAAAGTGCAGCCGGCATTATTGATAGTGTTTTAAAGGAGCATCAACTGGATGCTATTTGCGGACCCACCAGCGGCCCTGCGGGTTGCATAGACCTGGTTAATGGCGATTACGGTACCGGCTTTTCTTTTTCGTCGTCGGCGGCCATGGCAGGTTACCCGCACATAACGGTGCCCATGGGTTTAGTGCACAACCTGCCCGTTGGGTTTTCGTTTTTTAGTACGGCTTACAAGGAGGCAGAAATCATAAAACTCGCTTACGCATTTGAGCAGGCCACCCTTGCCCGTACCGCACCCAAATTTATAAATGGGTTGGTATAAAAAAACTACTTAAAGCGGTATTAATTTTTTTGGGTACCAGCTTTAGATTGGTAATTCAACATCGTTGTGTCACTCACTTGTACAGTAAGTACAAATGGCAACGTTGCACTAATACTTTTAATATTCAACACCTATTTGCATACAACTTTACAATTGACAAACCCCAGGATTGGACTGAAGCTGCTCCTTGCTTTTTTTAGCACATTTGCAAAATGCACAAACCTGACACACAGAAGCCAACCTTGTAAATAGCTAAAATGCTTACACACAAATCCACCCGCCCCAAGCAACGAAACATATCTCATCGCCAAGTCAGCTTATTCAACTGCAAATCTTACATTTGGCACTCGCAATCAATAGACTAACTCTCACAATGTTTGAACAAACCTTTAAAAATATAGACGTCATACTGCACAAAGACGCTGGTTGTGGTAGCGAACTGAAAAATGCCAAAGAACTTTTTTGAGAGTTATTTGCTAAGGGTTTTTGAGAATGGAAATTGGGAAGATAAAAGATTAGATGAAATACCAGTGGTAAAAGATGGAACACATGATAGTCCGAAATACATTAAAGAATGAATTGCTTTAGTAACTCAAAAGAACATAAAACTAAAGGGATTAAATTTAGAGGATACTAAATTTATAACTGAAATTGACCACGAAAAGTTTTATAAAAGATCAAACGTAGCTTTTGGTGATATTCTTATTATTAATTGTGAATTGTTAATTGTTATGAGAGAGAAATTGAAAATTATACCTATCACTTTGATAGAAGAATATTGTCAAACCATTAACCATTTACATTTATCCCTTCAATTTAACGAGTTGAAAGATGCGGAAATCTCTACCGGTACATTTAGCTTTTATACTTCTGTATCAGCCATTACCTCTTCACGAATAGAAGGTGAGCAGATGGAAGTGGATAGTTACCTGAAGCACAAAATGTTGAACATTGAATATCAACCTAACCTGGTAGAAAAGCCCAACGATTTATACAGAGCCTATTTATTTGCTCAGGATAACGACTTAACAAACACTTCTTTTTTGCAATCGCACACTTTACTTGCTGCCCATTTGTTGCCTGTTAATAAACAAGGTGTTTATCGTACCGGCAATATGGTAGTGATGGAACACAAAACAGGGCGAATACAATACGAAGCTGCACCTTTCAATGAATTAAATACCCTGATGGATATACTTTGGAATGATATAGAACAACTTAAAAAAGAGCAGCTATCCACCAATGAAGTTTTCTATTTCGCTGCATTTATTCATATCGTTTTTGTAAACATTCACCCTTTTGAAGATGGAAACGGCAGAGCAGGCAGATTATTGGAAAAATGGTTTATTGCCGAAAAACTGGGCGAAAAAGCCTGGTATTTACAAAGCGAGTTAAATTACTACACTTACGTAAATGACTATTATAAAAATCTAAACAGGTTAGGAATGTTTTATGAACAATTGGATTACTCTAAAGCACTTCCGTTTTTATTGATGCTGCCTAATTCAATTGTTAATGGTTAATGTTGGTGCAATGGTATGAGAGGCAGAACACTCCGAAAGCAAGCCCGATTTTATTCATAAAATGGCAAAGCACAAAAAGAAATAAACGAAACCATTTATTGGTTAGAGTTATTGAAAGTCACTGATTATTTAAACAAAGAACAATTTGAAAGCATCAATTCAGATGCTGTGGAGTTGATAAAAATGATATCAAGCATTATCAAAACAACAAAAACTAAATTTAAAAACTCGCCAGCACATGCAATTGACTACAATTAGCTACCAGTATTAATTTCGCCCTTGACGAATAAAGACAGATATGGAATGTATAAAAATAGCATTACAGGAAGGCTGGCTATTTTACAGTATCTCGTCTTTGTTTTAACTCTCTCCAGGTTGTTAAAATAATGCCCTGGTCTTTCAGCGCTTTTTTAAAAGCTGGGTCCTGCATTGCTAATAAATCACCTTTGCGTGTCGGTCCACTATCGCTAATGTGGGCAAATACTTCGGTGGGTGCAGTGCAATGCATAATCATCATAGTAACTCCGGGTTGCAGTGTTAACAGTGCCTGCATGTATTTTTCGGTTTTATATGCCTGGATTTTTTTATCGTCGTTAAGCATGTTGGCAGGTATCTTCCAGCCATAACTAAAATTATGCAGGTCATCTAAAACCGGCAGTCCCGCCGACCATAAAGTTCTTCCTATACCTCGCATTTGTTGCATCTGGTCAAGTGGCAGGTTTGATTGTTCCTGTATAAGTTTATTGTGACCGCCGGGCAGCATAACGGGCGTATGTTTCTCTATCCCAATTTTTACATATCGTTCTAAATAAGCGGGAGAAGCAAATAAGGTTCCCATATGCGAGTCGAAGTGGGTAGGTTTAAAACCCATACTTTGGGCACGGTCAACCTGTGCACGAATTTCCATTTCCACTTCATCTGCAGTAGCATGTTTTACTACATCTTCAACACCGCGCCATAAACTGCCGGTGCTATCGGTTAATCCGGGCACTGCTTTTTTGCCTGCCAGTGGTACCCACCTGTAATCACTCCATTCGCTGGTGAGGGTAAGGTGAAGGCCCGCATCAACAGTGGGATTATTTTTTAAAAATTTAAGAAACCCTGGAACCCATCCACAGGGCATCATTACACTGCAGGAGTTAGCGGCGCCTTTGGTTATGGCTTGTATCGTTCCTTCGTTTGAATCGTAACTCATACCGGCATCATCCACATGTAAAATAACCACCTTAGCCCCTTTGGGATAACCCAGTTTTTCGGCATAAGTGGTTTCGGAAGTTTGAGCATTTATAAATGTGATAAAGAATAGCGGTAATATCCAAAGTAGGCGTGGTTGCATTCGTTTGTAATTTTATGGATTGGTAAGTTAGTTAACAAGTTGATTTGACAAATAAAAGATTGGATATTTTTTTAGAGGTTAATCCACACGCAATGATCGAAATATCTGCAGGCAAAATAAAGAAGAAAACAAGCAGGGAATTAGCCAAAAACCTACGTTCTTTGCTGTTCTATGTCGTTATTTGTAACCTCCTTAAACTCTGGCAGCAACGGAAATTGCTATTATGTTGGTAACCAGACAGAAGCCGTTTTGGTTGATGTGGGCTTGTCGTGTAAGGAAGTAGAAAAGCGGATGAACCGTTTGGGTTTGCCCATCGAAAATATTAAAGCCATCTTTATTAGCCACGAGCATTCCGATCATATTAAGGGATTATCCATATTTTCCCGAAAATACCAGTTGCCCGTTTACATAACAACATCAACACTTAATAATGGGCGGATTGCATTGGAAAGTCACTTAGTGAAGAACTTTACTGCACAGGAGCCTGTAACAATTGGGAGCTTATCAATAGCTGCTTTTCCCAAATTTCACGATGCCTGTGACCCTTATAGTTTTTTAATAAACTGCGACGAGGTATGCGTAGGCGTTTTTACCGATATTGGAAAGCCCTGTTCACAATTAATAAAGCATTTTAAGTTGTGTAATGCGGCTTTTTTGGAGTCGAATTATGATGATGATATGCTTGACCAGGGTAATTATCCTTACCATCTTAAAGCTAGAATAAAGGGAGGTAGGGGACATTTAAGTAATAAACAGGCGCTTCAGCTTTTTATTAATTGCCGTCCAACTTTTATGACCCACTTGTTTTTAGCGCACCTGTCAAAAAATAATAATTGCCCAAACCTGGTGCAAACCATGTTTAATGAACATGCTAATGGTGTAGAAGTAATTGTGGCCTCCAGGTACGAGGAAACACCTATATATCAGATATTCAAAAACACCCATGCACCCATTGCGGTATTTGTAAAACCAAGGTATATTGTTTCTCAACTAAGCTTGCCATTTGCGTAACAATTATAAAATAAATCCTCGGTTTGTAATGGCTGGGTTGCCGATTAAATGATTGCGTCCCTTAAATAAACTCCCCGAAATGCCGCATTGGCGTAAAGTCGGTATTGATGCATAAAAAGATACGGTACAAGTGAGTGACACAACCGGAGTTCAATAATGCTCCGATGATTGTACCCAAAAAAATCTTAAGTTAACGCGTATTCGAAATGATGGGACAGGTAAATTGCTACGCTCAGTTCAATAATTGCGTTGCCTGTAAACTGTTCCGATGCCTCGGAAGCAACGATAATGCTATGGAA
>JBBSJX010000052.1:0-15054 GCA_038256825.1 Chitinophagales bacterium | reverse complement strand
TATTCCAGATTTCAACCCGCTCATTTGCATTGAATTTGGAATGATAGATGGTTATGTGTCCGCCAAAATGTTTTTGCAGCCTGCGAATAATTTGTGCCGTTAAGGCAATTTCGGGAAGCATGTATAAAACCTGCTTACCGGATTTTATAAATTGCTCAATGAGTTTTATATAGATCTGTGTTTTTCCGCTGGACGTTACTCCCTGTAGCAGACAAACAGATTTCTCGTTAAAAACCTGAAGAATATCGTCGGCAGCTAATAGCTGTGCTTCCGATAATTCAAAATCTATCATTACATCTTTAGGTAACGATGGAAGCCGGTCAACCGAACGTTTTTCCAGCCTCACAATTTGTTTTTCGGCAAGGGCTTTTAACTGGGCCGCGGACGCGCCTGCTTTTTTTAACAACGACGATTGTGTAACCTCGCCTTCCGTTTTTAAAAGGTGTAAATATGCCAGCAGTAATTCCAGTTGTTTGGGAGCTTTCCCGGTCCAGTCATTTAGTAATTTAGAAAGGTTTTCTTCGTTATGGTAAGCAGGTGTAAGGCTAACATAAGTTTCCATTTTCGACTTATACTTTTCAGTGAGCGCTTCCCAAACCATGCACACTTTTTTTTCAACCATCCGTTTTATAACCGGGTATACATGGGTAGCATCCAAAATTTGTTGAACCTCACTTAATTTCAACTCTTTTTTTATCAGCAAAGCTTCACCCACAAGGTATTCTTCGTCATCAAGATCTGAAAAGTCCTCACCATATTCTTCATTAAAGGTTAGGATGCTTTCGCTTGATAATTTTAGGTGTGATGGTAAAGCTGCCTGCATTACTTCTCCCTCGCTGCACATATAATAATCCGATATCCAGTTCCAGAGTTTAAGCTGAGGTGTATACACCATCGGCTCCGCATCCAGAACATTAATAATTTGCTTTGGAGCAAAAGCCGTGGGTTTGTTTTTATGCAGCGTTTTTATAATACCGGAATAGCGCTTTTTCTTAAGTTCTACTTCAACCCTCGACCCCGGTTGAAGGTTGGTTTGTAAATGCAGTGGTATGGCCCAGGTGTAATTTTTAGGAAGTGCAAGGGGGATAATTACCTCGGCATAAATTATTTCATCTGTACCTGCCGTTGCTTGGTGCGCTTCAAAAATTTCCAAATTTTGTACCTGGCTGTTTTGCATGTGAACCCGCAATTTAAGTTAAAAAGGGCCTGTTTTAAAATCACTAAAAAACTTAACAAATACATCGGGTATATACAATGTGCAATCAAAATAAGGGGTGCGTTTCACATTGTCGCTTTTTTGGGATACGGGCAATAGTCCTTTTATGAAGCTTCTGTTATGTCACGTTCCCGATTCATCATATTGGCGTCAACTTAACGTTTTTTTTTTGGGGACAAACAGTAGGAATTCTAATAAACATCGTTGTGTCACTCACTTGTACCTCATCTTTCTATAGCAACTTTTTTCACACACCATTTTTTCAACGTTTTTCTTCTGCATTTTTTGGCTTCTAAGCCTTACCGGGTCAGGCTTCTAACCCATTTTAGTTTTACTTAAGTTAACGCCAATGCTATTCATCGGGATACCGTATCTTTTAATAGCGGCTTTTCCTAAGCACTTTTCATTTATCAATCGTTTTAGCAATACGACAATTTGAAATGCGACCAAAATAGAAGTGGCCATCTCATATTTTATTTTATTACTAACTTCATACAATTAGTAGCGGGAAATATTACCCGTATTAAGCACATCGGAATTTAAAATTTGCTTGTTTTAATCAAAAATTTATATTTTTTAATTGTTAAGCAACAATTGTAAAGGTTACCTGTTTCAAAGAAAAATAAGGATAAAACCAAACCATTTTTAAAAATCTAACCAAAATATATGGAACAAACTAATCTGCAAGAAAAATACAAAAAACTGGTAGACGCCGCAAACTCAGCTAACATTAATGACCTTCACATACGCGAACAGGCCAATGTATTATACATTGACGGTGAAACGCCCAGCGGCGAAGTGAAAGATAATTTATGGGGTATTTATAAAGAAATTGATCCGGAATTTCGTTCAGACGATCTTATAATGAGCATAAAAGTTTCTGCAAATTCTGGAATGGTTGGTAAGGCCAAAGTAATTACCGATGATGATACAGCTTTAAACATACGAAAGGGTCCAAACTCGCACCTTACCGTGGTAGGTGTAGCGGCCTCTGAATCTACGGTTTCGGTATTAAGCAAAACCAACGCCGACTGGTGGTTGGTTCATACTGATGAAGGGGTTGAAGGATATGCTTATTCAAAATTGCTGGAGATGGAATAATAGCTCTGTTATAAATTAAAAACAAAAGAGGTAGCCTGCTGCCTCTTTTATTTTTTAGTTATAGTAGTAATTTTTTTGGAACCAGCATTGGGTTTTTTATGGCATCTTCGTTGCTTCCTGACCGACTTCCGGCGGTTCGCACTACTTTTTAACGGCAAACTTATGAGCAGCGCTTTATAGCGGATGATGTTTATATTCGCCTTCTCTAAAATTAAAAGCCATAATTAAAGATGATTGTAAGAAAATTGTTTTCGCCGGTGGTATTTGCTGTTTTATTCATCAATTACAGTTTTGCCCAAACCAATAAAGCCATAGTTGAAGATATTGTAACAGAAGCCACCCAGGGCTCACAGTTAAAACCCTTGGCGCACGAGCTTTTAGATGTAATTGGCCCCCGCCTGGTAGGCACACCAAAAATGCAACAAGCCCACGATTGGGCAGTTTCAAAATATACTAGCTGGGGCATTGCCGCAAAAAACGAACAGTGGGGCGAATGGAGGGCATGGGACCGCGGTATAACGCATATTGATATGGTTTCTCCCAGGGTAAAATCTCTTGAAGGAATGCAACTGGCATGGAGCCCATCAACAGGCGGCAAAACGGTAACCGGCGAGGTGATTATTTTACCCGATATGGCCGATTCAATTGCATTTGCCAATTGGTTGCCCAGCGTAAAAGGAAAATTTGTTTTGATATCGATGAACCAGCCAACAGGTCGCCCCGATTATAACTGGCAGGAATTTGCAACAAAGCAATCGTTTGAAAGAATGAAAGCAGGCCGCTCTGCCCAAACGGAAGATTGGCGCAAACGAATAACTAAAACCGGATTTACCTCGCGAACCTTACCTGCTGCTTTAGAAAAAGCAGGTGCCGCCGGGGTTGTAACCTCTAACTGGTCGATGGGTTTTGGCGTAAATAAAATATTTGGCGCTTATACAAAAAAAGTTCCTTCCATAGATATTGCTTTGGAAGATTATGGATTGTTGTTTCGTCTTGCAGAATCAGGTGATAAACCTAAGATTAGTGTAAAAGCAGATTCAAAAGACCTGGGAATGGCGCCTACATTTAATACCATTGCTGAAATTAAAGGAACCGAAAAGCCGGATGAATATGTTTTATTATCCGCACATTTTGATTCGTGGGATGGTTCAGCCGGTGCAACAGATAATGGTACCGGAACTTTAACCATGATGGAAGCCATGCGCATTTTAAAGAAGATCTACCCCAACCCAAAAAGAACGATACTGGTGGGGCATTGGAGCAGCGAAGAGCAGGGCTTAAATGGTTCAAGGGCTTTTGTAGAAGATCACCCTGAAATTGTGCAAAACATTCAGGCTGTATTTAACCAGGACAATGGAACCGGTAGGGTGGTAAGCATAGCCGGGCAGGGCTTTTTAAATTCGTACGATTATATTGGTCGTTGGTTAAACGTTGTTCCGGATAGTGTGCGTTCGGGTATCGTTACTTCGTTTCCCGGAATGCCGGGATCTGGTGGATCGGATTATGCATCATTTGTAGCGGCAGGAGTGCCGGCATTTTCATTAAGTTCGTTAAGTTGGTCATATGGTTCGTACACCTGGCATACCAATCGCGACAGTTACGATAAAATAGTTTTTGATGATTTGAGGAACAATGTAATTCTTACAGCAATAATGGCGTACATGGCTAGTGAAGATCCAACTAAAGCTTCACGTGAAAAAGTTGTTTTACCGGTTGATTTAAAAACAGGCAAACCTCGAACATGGCCTGAACCCTCTCATCCAACTCGTAAAGGTGGGGTAGATTAATCCAGGCTAATTAAGGTTTTGCAGGTTAAAGTGTAATAGATACTTTGCTGCCGAGCTGCATATATAACCGCTGTTTTTTAGGAATATGATCTGATCATTAATATGGTCTATTTTATCCTGTTCACGATCATTAGCTAAAGCATAAACATTTTTAGTTTTAAGTTCAGTAATTAAGCTTTAATATCTAAACTGGTACATAAAAAAATTAAAAGCCTGTCGTCTTTTGTAGTAATACATCACATATAATTTACTGGGTTAATAAATGTCATCTCTAATCTTATGTTTTTTAAACCGTAATTTAAAAGAGATGCCAAAAGGTTGCAGCTTGTTGGTGAATTTATAATTTAAAAGCCGGCTCAGTCGGCTTTTAAATTTAGTATATGCTAGTGAATGTTTTATTATAAAAAAAATAGCCACCTCATTTACTGAAGTGGCTATTACAAATAAAAACCCCCTTGTAAATGTACATTACTTTACAAATTATGAAACCAGTGATATTGGATAACTTAAATATTTCTTAGCAAAAGTCGTTTACTGTTGTATGAAATTTTAATTCCAGTTTTTTGAGAAAACTTTTTGCAATAATGTGGTGGTTCTTGCCGAAGCTTCGGTTCTCACTTTAATTTCATTTTCAGCAATTTTTCTAAACATTGCTTCAGCAACAATACCAGCTATCAGGTTTGGCAGGTCAATATTCACTTTATTTCCCACTAAGCTTTGTACCGGTTTAATAATCTGTTTCCACTGATCATTCAACTTATATTTATCCAATGTGGACTGCATTATGGGGGTTATTGACTTGCGTAAACTATCGCCTGCATTGGTTCGTAAGTAGTCCGTTGCAGAAGTGCCGCCATTTTTTACAATCCTTATGGCATCACTAATCGTCATACTGTTAATACTACTTACAAAAACCGGAACAGAAGCCTGGGCTGTTTGCTCCGCAGCAGTACTCAATGTATTAGTAAACCGGTCAATCTCTCCCGTTAATCCAAGCATATTTAAAGTGTTCAATGCTTTTTTTACAGGTTCCGGAAAAAGGGTGGTTAATATTTCTTCTTTACTAAAAGCCCCGGCAATATTATTTTTTGTACCTATTTCAAGCATTTGCCTTATTGCAGATGCAGCATCCTGTTGGTTTAAAACATAGCCCATAAGTCGGGATGGATTACACGAAAATGAAACAGGAATAACAAGTACGAGCAGTAAGGGAATAAAAAATTTTTTCATCGGATAAGTTTTAAATTGTGGTTAAGTATTTCCTGCTTAAAGAAAAAAACTTGCCAGAAACCAAGTTCAAATTGTTAAATAATTTGTAACCAGGTTTTTGGCAAGTAGTATAAAAAGTGAGCAGAATAATTAATCAGACTTTACCCTTAGTAGATATTCCGAATTATTAAAATTGTAGGTCAAAATTATTTTAAAGCACAGTCGAAATAAGATGATGCTTCCTATAAAATTTAAAATACAGCCCTAGGTAAGTTTGCCTTTAAATCCTTTAAACTGTTTTGTTTTTAAAGGGTACAAAATATCGTAAGCAGTTTCATAACCTTCGTCTGCAATTTCCTGCCGTAAATTTTGAATTTTTCTTTTGCGGTTTGCATCAGCCAAAAGCATAAATGTTCCTACACTTAAGAGGGTAGAAATTCCAATAAGAATTAATTTATTTTGTTTTTTCATTTATCAATCCATTTATATTGTTCTGTTTATTTAAGCTTATATAACTAAGTTGTTACAAATGCGAAACTAAACCAATAACTTCTTTATGCCTTAAACTCAAGCTTTTTTAACATTAAACCGCTAAAGATTGTTGCAAAAACAACGCCAGCTATAACAAAGTAATCCCTTCTTTATTATTTAGGTAGCATGGGAAAAAGTTGCTTCTTTTCTTCCTCGTTGGGTTGCCTTCCGTATTCACAAACTTCAAATGCTTCAGCATATTTAATTACGTCCGCCTTATCTTTCCCATACCATTTTTCCAGGCTGGTTCTAACATCGTTGCTTATTTTGCCGGCACGGGTTTTAGCCAGCCATTCTTCTCTTTTACTAACATCAGCGGGTACATCATTTAAATAGCCACCTATCCATGGCAACCATTCATACATCTGCGAAGTGTGGGCATCCAAAGCATGTATCTTTTGAGCAAATACACCTGATATATCAACAGCAATATCAGGCCTGAAAGGGTTTGGTCGCTGAAACCTATCCTGGAAATATAGAAACACAGGATTTTTCTTTAATGCAGGTGTGCCGGGGGCAACATTAGGAACAGCAACCATGTAAGCCGCATCCTGCACTAAAACACCTGTATACCGGTGGTCGGGGTGGTAATCGTTTGGCCGGGGTGCAATCACCACATCAGCGTTCCATTCCCTTATTTTTTTAATGATTTGCAGCCGCACATCTAAAGTGGGCATAAGTGCACCATCATGACTATCTAAAACATCATATTCCACGCCAAATCGTTTGCCTGCTTCCTTTGCTTCGGCCAGCCTTCTTATAGCAAGCGGTTTGCCCGACATGGTTTGATGGCCCGCATCTCCATTGGTTACCGAAACAAATTTTACTGCATACCCCATTTTCGAAAACAATATGGCGGTACCACCACCTCCATAATCGCAATCATCGGGGTGCGCACCAATCATAATTATCCTTAATTGGTTCTGTGCATTTAATTCACAAAAAGTAAATCCAAAAAATAAAATAAGCAGGAAAGTTTTAGAAATGTTAGGCATACAATTGTTTTTGTTGAAGATAAATTTTATTGAGGAAAATATACTCATCTTTATAGGGCCCTGCAAAAAGTAGCGGTTATTTAATTGTGTGAGAATTGGGGTTCAGGCTTTATTAATGATATTAAACATCGTTGTAGCCTGGTCGACTGCTGGCGGTCCACTCACTTGTACCGTAAATTAAATAGAAACAGTTATTTATGTTTTTTAAATTTTTGGCTTAAAATGCTGGTGCCATGTAAATAAAAAAAACTTGTTTTTTGAATTCTTTGCTAAAGGTGTCTATTTAAAACTTAGTTATCTTTCCAACCAAACCTTGAAACCAACAATATGAGATACCCGGTTATTTTATTTTTTTCTTTTATGGCAATAAGTTTATTGGGATGTAAATCGAACAATAACGAAAGCAGTTCTTCAACAACAGTTGTTACCGAAGTAAGTTTAATCAATCTTGATCCGGGTCATTTTCATGCAGCCCTTGTGCAAAAGGAAATGTTTCCGGGAATTGATTCAGTAGTACATGTTTATGCGCCCGGTGGCCCGGAACTGGACGCTCACCTGGCATTGATCAACCAATACAATCAACGCAGCGAAAATCCCACTCATTGGAAGGAAGAAATTTATACCGGTGAAGATTACCTTCAAAAAATGTTGGCGGAAAAAAAGGGCAACGTGGTGGTAATTGCAGGTAACAACCGCCAGAAAGCCGAGTATATTCAAAAGTCGATTGAGGCGGGTTTAAATGTACTGGGCGATAAGCCCATGATTATTAATTACAGCAATTTTGATTTGTTGAAAAATACTTTTGCAAAAGCAGGCGAAAAAAATCTGTTGCTTTACGATATTATGACCGAGCGGTCGGAGATCACCAACATCTTATTACAAGAATTTTCGCAAATGCCGGAGGTTTTTGGTAACCTGAAAAAAGGAACACCTAACGATCCTTCTATTATTATTGAGAGTGTGCACTACTACAATAAATTGGTTTCGGGTAAAACCTTAACACGGCCCGAGTGGTTTTTTGACCCGGCTCAGCAAGGCGATGCTATAGCTGATGTGGGTACCCACCTGATCGATCTTGCTCAGTGGACCTGTTTTCCCAACCAGGTTATTGATTATGAAAAAGACATTAACATCCTTTCTTCACGCATTTGGCCAACTCCTTTAAGTTTATCGCAATATGGTTTGGTTACAGGTAAAACAGCTTTCCCCGCTTTTTTACAACAATATGTAAAATCGGATTCCATTTTGCAAACACATGGTAATGGCGAGGTGCTTTATACTTTAAAAGATGTGCACGTGAAAATAATAACGAGGTGGGATTATAAAGCTGATGAAGGTGGTGATACCCATTATGCCATTTTAAAAGGAACCAAAGCAAATCTTGAAATTAAGCAAGGCAAGGAAGAAGGTTTTCAGCCGATGCTATACATAAACTTGCTGGGCAATCAAAAACTAAATGAGTATGAACCGGAGTTGCAAAAAGCGGTTGAAAAATTAAATGAAACCTATCCCGGTATTACTTTAGAAAAAACTGCTAAAGGGTGGAAAGTGCAAATTCCGCAAAGCTTTAAAATTGGGCATGAAGCACATTTTGCCCAGGTTATGCAGCGCTACCTTCAATATTTAAAAGATAAAAAATTACCGGATTGGGAAGTGCCCAATATGATAGCAAAATATTACATAGCTACCCAGGCCTTACAAAAAGCTACTAAATAACGATTACTTAATTTATACATTAAAAAGATTGCTTCCATGGAAAATTCCCGCAGAAAATTTATTCAACAGGCTGCTCTTGGTGTAGCCGGAACCATGAGTTTACCCTTAATTAGCAACATCGCCGTTGCTGCTGGCTCTCGTGTTAAAAAAGGGGCGGCTTTGCCTGTTGGCATTGCAGGTTATACGTTTGCCAAATTCGACCTGGATAAATCCATTGATATGATGAAGAAGGTAAACGTCCAATACCTTTCAATTAAAGACTTTCATCTTCCACTAAACAGCTCCAGCGAAAAAATAAAAAGCGTTTTGGCGAAATGTGCTGAAAATGGAATTAAGGTATATGCAGTTGGAGTAATTTATATGAAAACAAAAGATGCTGTTGACCAGGCTTTTGATTATGCAGGTAAAGTTGGGGTGGATATGATTGTAGGTGTACCCAATTATGAATTGTTAGATCATGCGGAACAGAAGGTAAAAGAAACAGGTATCAGGCTTGCAATACATAATCATGGACCTGAAGATGCTTTATACCCCGGCCCGCAACAAGTGTACGACCGGATTAAAGACAGAGACCCCCGAATGGGATTGTGCCTTGATATTGGACATGCCACCCGGGCTGGTGCAGATATTGAAAAATCAGTTAAGATGTATAGGAACCGGTTGTTCGATCTGCATATAAAAGATGTAACGGCAGCCGAAAAAGATGCTAAAGGTGCTGAGATTGGCAGGGGAGTGATAGATTTTACCACATTGGTTAAAGCACTTAAAAAATATAATTATCAGGGCATTTGCAGTATAGAATATGAAAAGGACATGACAGACCCCTTGGTTGGTATGGCTGAATCAATTGGATACTTTAAAGGAGTTGTTTCAGCGGTTTAAGATTTAATCAGAATTGCTTAAGACAATACGGGTTTACCAGATGGCTCAATAAAATTACCAAAAGTACAAGAGTGCGACGCAACCAAAGCTCCTTGTTTTACAATTGACCGGTACCAAAAATTTCTAACAATAAAAGTAATTTTTTAACTCAGCGAAACTATGGAGAAAAAAGTGTTGCGTGCCGGAATTATAGGCTCAGGCTTTGCTGCAAAATTTCACTATGATGCCCTGCAAAGGGTGTTTAGTACCAAAGTAGAAATTGCAGGAGCCTATTCAACCTCTGCTGATAATTTATTAAAATTTACCCAGTTCCGTAATATAAAAGCTTTTGACACCCAGGATGCATTGCTGGATGATTGCGATGTGATACATGTTTGTACCCCACCGGTTACACATGAACCTGTTGTTGTTGCAGCGTTAAAAAAAAATAAACACGTAATTGTTGAAAAGCCTTTTACCGGTTATTTTGGTGACGGCCTTGAAACTTTTAACGGAGATACTTTCTCAAAGGAGGAAGGGTTGAAACACTCGATGGAAAGTGTGAAAAGAATGCTGGATGCTGAAAAGGAAAGTGCAGGAAATATTATGTATGCTGAAAACTGGGTGTATGCTCCGGCCATTCAAAAAGAACGGGAGTTACTACAAAAAACAGGGGCGCAAATAATATGGATGCATGGCGAAGAGTCGCATTCAGGTTCTCATTCGCTTACTTACGGTCAATGGAAATTTTCGGGTGGAGGTTCAATGATAGGTAAAGGTTGTCATCCATTGTCGGCGGCCATATATTTAAAACATGTGGAGGGAAGGGCACGGGATGGCAAACCCATCAGGCCCAAAAGTATTTCGGCCCGAACGCATGCGATTACCCGTATGCCCACTTTTAAAAATGAAGGTTACCTGCGAACTACTTACAAAGACACAGAAGATTTTGCCCAGTTGCATGTTGAGTTTGAAGATGGAACCATAGCTGATTTGTTTGCAAGTGAACTGGTTTTGGGTGGAGTACATAACTGGATTGAAGTGAACACTACCAACCACCGCACCATTTGTAACATAAATCCCAATACGGCCATGCAGGCATATACACCGGCCGAAAAACATTTTGAAGAGGTGTATGTGGTAGAGAAAACAGACACAAAACAAGGATGGTCGTCTATGTCGCCGGATGAAGGTTGGTTTGCCGGGTACCAGCACGAAATGGATGCATTTTACAGGTCGGCAGCTTTTGGTGAACCTATTGAAAGTAATAGTAGCCTCGCTTCCGATGTTATAGCAACTATTTATGCAGGCTATGTTTCGGCAGAGCGAAAAGGTGCTGAAGTGGCTATAACCATCCTTTAATTTTTAGCTGAATTTTGATGATTAAATATTAAAACCCAATATTAACTGCTTCTTTTAAACTAATGAACGATTATGCTTACACTTGATAAAAAAACAGGTCTTCAACAAAAAATAGGCAATTACCGTTGGACGATTTGCTCGCTTGTTTTTTATGCCACTACTATTAATTACCTGGACAGGCAGGTAATCAGTTTGTTGAAACCTACCCTTGAAAGAGAGTTTAACTGGACAGAATCCGACTATTCAAATATTGTTGTAGCCTTTCAGTTTGCTTATGCAGTTGGTATGGTAGGTGCGGGAAGATTTATTGATAAAGTAGGAACAAAAATTGGCTATGCGATTACATTAACTTTATGGAGTATTGCTTCTATACTGCATGCCTTTGCAACGGGCACAATGAGTTTTGCTATTTTTCGTGCATTTTTGGGTGTTACCGAAGCAGGAAATTTTCCCGCTGCTTTTAAAACCATTGCGGAGTGGTTTCCTAAAAAGGAACGTGCTTTTGCAGGTGGCATTTTTAACTCAGGAACCAATGTAGGCGCTATTCTGGCGCCATTAGTAGTGCCTTACCTGGCCATAAATTATAGCTGGAAGTTTGCTTTCATCGCTACTGGTGCTATAGGGTTTATCTGGTTAATCTTCTGGTTTATTTATTACGAAGTTCCCTCAAAACAAAAACGCCTATCCCAGGCTGAGTTTGATTATATACACAGCGATATGGATGTGCCAGCCGCAGATGCGGAACCAGAAGTAAAAGAAAAAGTATCGTTTGGCAAGCTGTTACAGTATAAGCAAACATGGGCTTTTGTTATGGGTAAGTTTTTAACCGATGGCATCTGGTGGTTCTTTTTATTCTGGTTGCCGGCCTTTCTTGCCTCGCAATATAAACTGGTAGGTATGCAGGTTAGTTTACCCATTGCTTTTGTTTATACCCTTGCAGGTGTAGCCAGTATTTTTGGTGGCTGGTTGCCTATGTGGTTTGTAAAACACAAGGGTTGGAACATCATTCGTGCACGAAAAACTTCCATGCTTATTTACGCATTTTTTCCCTTGCTGGTAATGTTTTCACAAGCCGCCGGCAGTTACGGAATGTGGTTTGCCGTGGTTATTATAGGTATTGCAGCCTCCGCCCACCAGGCATGGTCGGCTAATTTGTTTACAACTGTTTCCGATATGTTTCCAAAAAGGATTGTAGCTTCTGTTATAGGCCTTGGAGGAATGGCCGGGGCTGTTGGTGGTATGTTGGTGGCTAAAGGCGCGGGCCTTTTGTTCGATCATTATAAAAACCTGGGTCATATTGAAACCGGTTATTACATCCTGTTTTTATATTGCGGACTTGGTTACCTGTTAGCCTGGCTAATTATGTTTAAATTTTTAGTTCCTAAAATGGAGCCGGTAAGTATTTCAGAATAAGATATGGAGTAATCTTAAAAGTAAAAGGTGAGGGATCATTTCCTCACCTTTTTTTATTTGGGTACCAGCTTTTGTTTTTTATAGCAGCATTCTTGCGTCGCACTCTTGTACCTTTTTATCTATTGGCAACTTATAATTATGGTGTAGAAAAACTACAATATTTCTATTGCACAATCACTTTCGAAACCTTCATTCCGCTATCGCTGATAACCTTTACATAATACAAACCGGGAGCATGGCCTGATAGGTCGAAATCCATTGTAGTATTTGGCGTGAGCGTGGTTTGGGTTATTTGTATAAGTGTGCCTTTCCCATCGAATATTGCCACTGCTGCTTTACCTAAAGCAAAATTTTGCAACTGCACTTTAAACCGGCCTTTACTGGGGTTTGGAAAAGTAAAGATTTTTGCCTGTGATAATGCTGACGATTCCGTAACACTTCTGCCCGAATTTTTATCCGACAGTACTATTGGGGGAGGACAGTTGTAAACTGCTCTTACTTCTTTTTCTACAATTTCCGATGCGCAGCCATCAGTGCTTTTAAGCCTGAGTTTGTATATACCGGCTGCAAGACCTGTGAAGGTATATCCCGCATCAGGACCGGAAACATAGGTTGCGCCACCATCAATGGAGTACATGAAAGGCGCATTACCACTTGTAGGAATTATCGAGATACTACCATCATTCATACCACAACTGGCATCAAGCACAATTGAGTTTGAGTTTAGAAACGTAGGCTGTACACAAGGTGTATTGCATCCATAAACGTTTTGTACTTCTTTTTGTACAACCTCCGACTCACAACCATTAGCCTCTTTCAATCTTAAGTTATAATTACCCGCAGCAAGACTGTCAAATGTATAACCCCCATCCGCGCCAGGAACATAAGTGGCACCTCCATCTATTGAGTACATAAAAGGTGCAGTACCGTTTGTAGGGATAATTGAAATATTGCCATCGTTATTGCCGCAACTGGCGTTTAATACAATTTGGTTGTTGTTTAGGAAGGTGGGTGGGGTGCAGGTACTCACATCACCCATTAGGTTTCTAAATACAGAAACGGTGTTTGACGATGTATTTACGACCGCAATATCCGGTACGCCATCGCCATCAAAATCAGCAATAGCAGAAGGCCCACCGCTGCCTGCAGGATAGTCTACCGGGGGTGCTAATGATATGTTTCCAATTGTACTCCCGTTTTTTGAAACATGTAACAGGTCCGTGCTTACTCCGGCAAAGTCAGGTTTGCCATCGCCATCCAGGTCACCTATGGACGGATATAGGCCAATACTCTGTGTTAAGTTGATTACTGAAAACGCAATCATACCGGGAACACTTATATTTCTCTGTATATTATTTGACGATATCAAATCAGGCTTACCATCACCATCTACATCACCAATTGTGCTAAACGGTCCTGCAGCAGGGTGGGGCTCAAACATGATAACTTCGCCGGTACTTAAATTTCTATAGGTGGGTTGAACGTAATCCGGCCGCAGGTCGCCATCTAAATCTGCCATGGTAACATCATCATATGTAAAACCAGATGCGTTGCCAAAAAACGGCATAACGGCAGTAAATGAAATAGTATTAATGGTACTTACATTCTGTAATACAGCAAAACGGAGACCGTCGGCTAGTCCACCAATAAATCGTGGCAGAACAAGGTCGGGCTTTCCATCTCCATCTACATCACTTATGGCTAACAGACTTCTAACAGGAATATTAATGACAAAACTACTTTGTGAAAAAGAAATAGCTCCAAAAGCACTTGTGTTCTTTAATATAAATATTGTATCATAAGAAGCTGCTACAATGTCTAGTTTTCCATCGCCGTTTATATCTGCTATGGCAAACCTTTCAATAAATGAAAGTGGCAAATCGGTTCTTTCAAAATTGATATTACCGGCTGAACCCGTATTTCTAAAAACAGATAGTCTAAGTAGGTTTTTGCTAAACTGATTGATTTTTGAAAAGTTATAGTTGGTTCCCAGTACCATATCAGGTCTGCCATCGCCATCCAAATCGCCCACAGTAATAATATCAGCATTTGTTGCTGTGGGAAAATCTACTTTAGGTGCAAACGAACTGGCAGTAAAACCGGTAGCACTGTTTGGAAAAGTCAATATGAAAGACTGAGGTGAATATGCGGTGAGGCCATTAGTAGTAACCGAAATAGGCTGGTAGGTGGCGCCTTTGGGTACAATAACTGTTAACGAGGTTCCGGTACCATTTGTTACGGTTGCTTTTACTGCACCAAAATAAACAATGTTATCAGTTGGGGTAGGGCTGAAATTTTTACCGGTTATGGTTACACTGGAGCCGGCAGCGCCAAAAGCTGGAATAAAGGAGGTGATTGATGGCAAACAGTCGGAGTCCACTTTCTTTTCCATTACATCAGATTCGCAGCCATCTTTATCCTTGATCCGTATTTTATACGATCCTATATCCAGGTTAGTAAAAGTATACCCTTCATCGGGTCCGGCCACGTAATTTTGTCCTGCATCAATTGAATATTGCCAAGGCGCCGCGCCACTTGTTGCTAAAACAGAAATTTTGCCATTGCTATTTCCACAGGTTGCGTCAATAATAGTGGGTGCAAAAGTTGGCGGAGTGCAGGCAGACTGAAGCCGGTAAACAGCCAATATGCCACTGCC
Source organism: Chitinophagales bacterium (assembly GCA_038256825.1). Classification (GTDB taxonomy): domain Bacteria; phylum Bacteroidota; class Bacteroidia; order Chitinophagales; family Chitinophagaceae; genus Segetibacter. The sequence goes on along the minus strand of JBBSJX010000052.1, from coordinate 207 downwards.
ATAAACAAATAGCTTCTCATTGGCAATTTTCATTCTATAAATACTTTCAGTACCCCCAAAATCAGTAATGGTTTTACCGTTGTCGCCAAAAGTATAGTTCAATGAACCGTCGCTGTTAAGGCGGGCAAGGGCAAAATCACCATTAGCGGTTCCGCCAACAACTATTCGTCCATCATCCTGAACAATCATTCTATTGATCTTGAAACC
>JBBSJX010000051.1:0-15227 GCA_038256825.1 Chitinophagales bacterium | reverse complement strand
TGCCATATATAGGTTCCTGTTAATTCCTAAGCAATCTTTTTGTTTCAAACCATTGCCTGGTAAAGGTATCAGCTAAATTGTTGTAAGCCTTAAGTTGACGCCCATGCGAAAAATAGGGACACGTGTTCGTTTCGTTGTTTGTTGATGGGGCTTTTGGGGTGGTGGGAACTTAGGAGGTGTTTAATCGTTGTTGGGTGTTAATGTCATTTGCGTGGGTGATAGGCTTTAATCTTTGCTCATCTATGCATGAGCTACAATTGACCCGAAAGTCGGGAACAACACCCTGCAACGGCGCCCCTGCGAGCAAGATTAACAGAGGCGAAAAGTAAATATACTTTTTTCTCGTACTGGTTGGTGTTTGTCCAAAGTTCTATTTGAGCTAATGTTTGGTTGGTACATAAATTACTCATTACAAAACCTGTGTATTTCCTTTCAGCCACTCCACTATTCCCTCAAACGAAAGCGCACCGGTTGAAATGTTGATGACGAAATTGTATAGGTCATCTGAGGAGGCGTTGAGTTGGTATTGATCATTCATTATCAAACTATCCATTGCAAGCATGCCGGTTCTTTTGTTGCCATCAATGAATGGATGATTGATGATAAGACTCTCTGCAAGCGCGGCAGCTTTTTCAAGAATGGTAGGATATAAATCTGCTCCGCCAAAAGTTTAAAATGGCCTGGCAATGGCTGACTCCAATAGACCCATATCACGGATGCCGCGGGAGCCTCCGAAGTCGGTGATCGATTTCTCATGCAATTCTAATACGTCAGCAATTGTTATCATTGTGCCAGTTTTTGTAACACATCGCCATACTGATCCTTTATTGCCTCATAATTTTTGCTCAGACTAACATGTTCTTTTTCATTTTCCATTGCATTTGCGAGTAAGGCTAAAACTTCCTTCAAAATATTTTCATTATTCACGTTGGTAATTTTGCTGATTACTTCTATTTTCATTTCTGCTACACTCATAAATATATTTTTTCTACTTCAAATTTATGAAAAATCGTAGCAACACTTTCAGCTAAAAAAGCTCCCCAATGACTAACGATTAAATGGTGCGACGCAGATAATGTCATGTATGAGTTTAAAGAAATGTTAGATCTTCTTGGTATGTTTTAATGAAGGAAGGAAAGATGAGCACTGTTGCTATAAAATATACAGTACAAGTGTGCGACGCAACGATGATGAGTAAGCTAATAATGCCTGGCTCCTAATTATTCTTATTTATACAAGATTGCACACACTTAATTTACCTCAGCAATGTAATCCCACCCTTGCGTACTTCAGTTTTTTGCGAGGTGATATTGTAGAAGGACAAGATATAATAGTAGGTTGCTACCGGTAACATGTTGCCATTAATAGTACCATTCCATTTTTGATTATAATCTTTAGTAGTATAAATGAGCTGGCCGTACCGGTTAAAAACAGAGAAGTTGTAATCTTTAGGAAAGCAACTTATTTCGGGTTGGTAGTAATCGTTTAGACCATCGCCGTTGGGTGAAAAGGCATTTGGTAATTTTACATTACAGTCGCATTTTATTTGTTTCATTACCAGGCTATCACTGTAAGTACAATTGTTTAAAGTAGCTTTTACCCAGTAAAGGCCTTCAGTTTTTGCTACAATATTATTTTGTGTGCTGCCATTACTCCATAAATAATTTGCTCCGGAATAGTTGACCATAAGTGGCAGATCGAAGCCCACGCATAAGGTGGTATCTCTTCCTAAATTTACAACCGGTAGCGGACGGATGCCTACCTGCCAGTCATCCTGTTTTTCGCATCCTTTATAATTGGCACTAAAACTATAATTACCACCCGTTATTAATTTTGTATTGTTTAATGTGCCATCGTTCCAGGTAAACGTTGTGCCTGCAAATGGCTTAATGGTGTATTGAAAACTGGTACCAAAACAAATAGAAGTATCTGCTGGCAGCGCTAAGGCATTTACCGGGTTTTGGAGCAGGGTTATAGTAGCTGTTGTAAGGCAGCCATTGTTTGTTTTTCCGGTTAATTTATAGGTGCCTGCTGCAGTTAATTTAATGGATGATGTGGTTGCTCCTGTACTCCATTCAAAAGTTGTGACAGGCCCTGTTACTTCTGGTTGAAGCTGGTTTGGATTGGATCCACAAAACAGTGTGTCGGCCCCCAACTTAATACTTATAGGTGGACTATTAACCACGTTTACCGTATCAATTATTTTACACCCGTTTAAATTGGTTGATTTAAGGGTATATAATCCCGGTTGATTTATGGTGATTTTTTGAACGTTGCCTGCACCTGTACTCCAATTATATTGATACCCGGTTTGAAGGTTGGAAATACTTAAATCTAAGGTTTGACCATTGCATAGAATATCGCTGGAAGGGAGACCGGAATTTAGGGGTAGCGCATTTACTGAAATGGTTATCGTAGTATCGTAAGCGCAACCGAAGTTATCGGTTACAACATATTTGTAATTGAAATTTCCCGGGTTATTAGGAGAAACAAGAGCAAGGCTATCTTTTGAGCTGATTAAGCCAACAGCATTTTCCCATTTTTGATTGGTTATTACACGTGAAAATTCTTCAGGATTGGGATAGGTTTTTGGATTCATTTTTATGGTCCAGTAAAAAATATAACCATTGTCTTCTTTATACAAATCACAAACTTCTAAAGTCCATAACCCGTTTAAGGGTGTTCCTACTAATCCGTTTAAATTTTCTTCAGATGTATACTTTCCGGCAGGAAGGTAAGGATGGTTAAGTTGTAATTGCCCGGCATTATCGGTATAGGTGTACTTGTAATTCTTCCGCTCTGCTTCCATGGTTCCATACTGTGGCTTTGGAGCAAACAGGTAATCGTAACCTTTACCTACCATTGCGGCAATTGAATCGTAGTACGGTGAATTGATATTAGGCTCGTCAACTGGTTCGCCCAGGTAAGCTCCCCAATCGTTTGCTGTACCAACCTGCTTTTTTAAAAATACTTTGGCTTTATTTGGAGCTGTAATCGCAATAGTGATATCGCCCAGCCACGAGTGTTCCATGTTTACCAAAATACCTTCCAGGTCGTTTAAATTGGTTAGTAACTGGCCGGGAAGAAAGTTGGTTACGTTGATGCTGGATTCATAGCAAACCCCTTTTCCGTCGGGTAATGCTTTGCTATCTGAGTTTACCGGTAAGCTTGAAAAGTTTCCTTTGGGATATTTTGGACTGGCAATTAATTTAAGTGTATCGTACAGGCAAATGGGCGTTTGCGGAATATTAAAGTCGGGCTTTAAAGAAGTACGAACTTTAACCTGTACAGGAATTAAATTGTAACAATCATTTTGATCGGCCAGGGTGAGCTTTACAACCGTTCCGCCTTCGCTATCAAATTTTCTTATTAACTGGTTGGCATTTATTCCACTGGTATCCCTGCCATCAGAAAAAGCCCACAAAAACTTTGTCGTTTTATCGTCCTGGTGGTAATATTTATCGTTTAGAGGATAGACGCCATTTCCCAAAAAAGTTACTTGCTGCCCGGTACAAATATTTACAAAGCCATTTGCATCGGCGGCAGGTATGGTATTAACCTGGGCATTTATTGGTTGACAGGCGCTTTTACAAGATAGCCGCGCATTCCAACCTTTTGCCTCATTACTTCCATCCGAAACAAATTTAATAGTGAGGCTGCCCGATGTATTGGCAGGTGTGGCCCTTATTGTTAAGGGGGCACCGTCGCGTGATGATAAATCAGTTAAAAGTGGCGCATTTGCCGAGGGACCATCATAAATATACATCGTGTCGCCGGTAGAAATATCCAGGGTATCAAATACAATTTGCATTACCTGGTTAGGCGAAGAAGTGGGATAAAAAGTAATTGAATAGGATTCGTTTTTAGCGTAATTACCAAATGGATTAGAGTCTTTGAACGTACCCGTACACCCGGTTACTTTTCCACCATTTGTAAATCCATTGTTTAAAAAATAAACCTGCGACGATGCTTTCCACGGAATGAATGCAATTATTAGAAAGAAAATCACCGGCAAAATCTTCATCATTCCTCTTTGATTCATTAAACTTAAAAGTAAGAAAATTTTATTCAGTCTTACCTTTTACATAGCTTCTCCATTTCTCAATAACCTGTTCCATATCCGGTGGTAGCGGCGATTCAAAAAACATTTCTTCCTGTGTTTCGGGGTGAACAAAACCCAGTGTTTTTGCATGTAATGCCTGCCGTGGACAAATGGCAAAACAATTGTCGACAAACTGCCTGTATTTATTAAAAACAGTTCCTTTTAATATTTTATCGCCACCATAAGTAGTGTCGCAAAACAGGGTGTGCCCAATGTGTTGCATATGTACCCTAATCTGGTGCGTTCTACCTGTTTCTAAAACACACTCTACCAGGGTTACATAATTAAATCGTTCCAAAACCTTGTAATGCGTAATCGCTTCTTTTCCGTATTCTCCCTCGGGATAGGCATCAAACATTTTTCGGTAACGTTGGTTTCGGCCTACATGCGCTATTACGGTTCCTTCATTTTGCTCCATATCGCCCCAAACCAAAGCCATGTATTTACGCGACACCGTATGATTAAAAAATTGTTTAGCAAGATGCGCCGCGGCTTTTGCCGTTTTGGCCATAATAAGTAAGCCACTGGTATGTTTATCTATACGATGAACAAGGCCATACCGGGGCAACGTATTTTCATCTATGTTGGGATTTTGCTGTTGCAGGTAATACGATACGCCATTTAATAAAGTGCCCGTATAATTGCCGCTTCCGGGATGCACTACCAAGCCAGCGGGTTTATTGATCAGTAAAATATAATCATCCTCGTAAACGATGTTCAGATCCATTTTTTCCGGAACCACATCGGTACTCTCAGGAGAATCGTAACTAAAAACAATGATCTCGTCCAGGCCACGTACTCTGTAATTTGATTTAATGGCATGCCCGTTTACTGTAACCATCCCCGCTTCAATTGCATTCTGAATTTTATTACGTGTAGCCCCTTCAATTCTGTTCATCAAAAACTTATCAATGCGGTAAGGTTCCTGACCTTTATCTGTTTTTATAACTTTTCTTTCGTACAGTTCCTCACCGCTATCTTCCGTTATTATTTCAAGTTCTTCCGACATGCCCGCAAAGTTAAGGGTTGAAAACCATCTCCTAAATTAACGCAAAAAGAATACGAATGATGGGTTCATTCCAGTCCATCTTTAACAAGTTTTTTATACCAGCAACATACTTCCATAGCAGCATCGTTGCGTCGCAATCCGTTCAACTTATATCGCAATGGGCAGCCGTGAAAAAAGTTTAATAAAGGATAATCAGGAAAAATATTATGGGGATTGTGGCCTTTTCTTCTTTTTCTTTTTGCCATAAATTTTCTTTGCTTTTTCAACTAGTTCTAAAAACTCCACTTGCAAACCATTATTTGGGTTTGTGGCAGAAAAGGCAAGGTTATAAACATCATCCCAATCCGTTTCTTTTGTGAAGTCCGAATTTTTTATCAAACTCCCAAACATCACCACAGCCGATGCAAACCTGTAAATTGAGTCGGATTGAGCTAATGGCTTAAAATTATAGGGAGCATTTATAACCTTATTGATTTCCTCTTTTTTTTGAGGTTGTTTATACTTAAGTGTTAACTGCGCAACATTTATACTATCGGGCATAAGGTTATACGGATTCTGAAATTTATTTGTGGGTGTAATCTCAAATACACTTAATAATCGATGACCGCTGCCCACTTCTCCACCTTTCATTTCGCTGTTAATATTTTCAATGGCATCCAGCTTATTATCAAAACCTATAAGGCGGTATTTTTTTACAACGTCCGGGTTAAAATTTACCGATAAATGCACATCGGAAGCTACTGTAAATAAAGTTTGCGCAAACTCCTCAACTAACACTTTTTCAGCTTCTCTCTCATTGTCTAAATAAGCAAAATTTCCGTTACCATTTTTTGCCAGGGCTTCCAGTTTACTATCCTTGTAATTTCCCATACCAACCCCAAGGCAAGTAAGGTTAATACCCAGGTTTTTTTGCTGGCTTATCAATTCTTCCAGTTCCTTTTCACTGGTCTGCCCCACATTAAAATCACCATCGGTTGCAATGATGATGCGGTTATTGCCGTTTTTTATAAAGGTATTTTTTGCCAGTTTATACGCTACCCGAATGGCGGATTCTCCAGGGGTGGTACCGGCGGGTTTCATACTTTCAATGGCTTCAATAATTTTTTGTTTATTGTCGCCGCTGGTGGGTTGTAAAATAATGGCAACATTTCCACCATAGGTAACTATCGAAACCGTGTCTTTACTTCTTAAATTTTCCACCAGCAGTTTAAAGGCACTCTTCATTAGAGGAAGGCGGTTGGGCAAATCCATGCTTCCCGATACATCAATTAAAAAAACCAGGTTGGAAGGTGGGGTATGATCGAGATTGATTTTTTTAGCCTGCAGGTAAACATATAGTAATTGGTTGGCCTTGTTCCAGGGGCAGGAAGTAAGTAACGAGGTAGCAGCAAATGTTTCGTTGGGCTCCACTTTTGTGCCTGAACTAAAATTAAAATAGTTAAGCATTTCCTCCAATCGAACAGCATCAACGGGTGGCTTTGATTTTTCGTTTAAAAAACGCCTGATGTTGCTATAACAAGCACGGTCCACATTAACTGAATAACCTGTTTGGGGGAAATGGCTGGTTTCTACAAATTCGTTTTCAACAGTTATTGAATAGCTTTCCCCCATGGTAGCAGGGTAGTGGGGCCTGTTTGTCACCATGTCTTTGGTAAACGATAGTAATTGTACAGGTGTAATGCTTGCTTTAAAACTGGCAGGTTGCAAAGTGAAAACTTTGTAATGCGAAGTTTCTACTGCAGTTTTTAATGTTTCAAATCCATCCGCAAAAAAACAAATAGTATCCACTTTTAGTGAAGTGGGAATGCCAAATGCCCCTGATGACCCGCTGTAAAAAGGAAATTCGCCTTTTGAGGAAAGTAAAATTTTTGCGCCTTGTATTGGTTGATTTAGTACATCGCGAACCTCCCCACGTAAGTAGTATTGGGAAAACAGAGGAGACCCCTTAAGAAGGATTAATATTAGTAATACTTTCCTCACTGCCTAAGTTTGAAACATGGATAAGTTTGGATGGTATTTTTTTTAGATTGTTTTTGATGCGCAACACAATATAATTTGGAAGTATTTAGACATTCAATGCTATATAAATTTAATTCATTTTTTTTACAAGCCGGAGGTTTTAAGTTTTTATATGCGGAATCCCAAAACCTTGTAATCCAGCTTAGTAGAACGAAAAAATATTATAATAAGTATGCATTTACTTAAATAACGTAAATGATGCCATTATTACTGTAAGATGAAGTGATTGCGACGCAACGATGCTGCTATAATACCTGAAGCTGGTATCAAAATAATAGATAACTAAAAATTTGGAATTAATCCTCCTTTAGTTGGTATAACTCTTTAATGTTTCTGCCCAGGCCATCATAATCTAAACCATATCCTAATACAAATTTGTTGGGGATGGTAAAGCAGGTATAATCAATGTGAAGGGGAAATATAGAAGCTTCGGGTTTGTGAAGTAATACGGCAATTTTAAGTGAAGCAGGTTGCTGGTTGTAAACCTGGGGTAAAAACTGGTTCATGGTTTTACCGGTATCAATAATGTCTTCTAAAATAACAATGTTTCGCCCCGTAATATCCGTATCCAGACCTATGGCGGTAATAACCTGCCCGCTTGATTTTGTGCCTTTGTACGAGGCTAATTTTATAAAACAGATTTCAGCTTCTATATCCAGGTGTTTAAATAAATCCGACGAAAACATGAATGACCCGTTTAAAATAGAAATAAACAAAGGCTTTTTATCTTTATAATCCTCGGATAGTTTAACCGCCAGTTCTTTTACTTTCTCAATAATTTCCTGTTCAGATAAATAGGGAATAAATATTTTATCGTGTACCCGTATAGATGACATGAGCAGTTTAATTGAAATTCTTAAATAATTATCTTGAGCTGGAAACAACGAAAGGTTTTTCGTTGGTGGCAATTTTTGGAGAAACAGGGGCAGGAAATTTAAGGTATAATCTTTCGCCCTTTGCTGGTTCCATTCCTTTTGTTAAACGGTTGTACTCTAAAACGCTTACTAATTGTATGCCTTCTTTCTGGCAGATTTCGTAAATGTTTTCACCCGCTTCAACTATATGAATTTCTTTACTGCCTTTTTTAGGTTTCTTCTGTAAAAAAATAAGCTGGGCTTTTTGTAAAATATCAACTTCATTTAAATCATTAAAGTCGAGCAGTTTTTTATAGCTGATGTTGTAGTTATTGGCAATGGCAAAAAGTGAAGTGCCTGCTTCTATGTACAAAACTTTGGTATCGTTAATGCTAAAAATTTCGCCGGTTGTATACGAAATATTTGATTTTGAAACCGGCTGCTTATAAGTAACTGTAGTAACTTTTGGGGCAACGATTGTTACCGGTTCCTCTTTCTCAACATATACAACTTCCTTCTGAACACGATTTTTTTCATCGTGACTAACAAAAAGTTCGTTTTCAATTCGTTCCTTTTTTTGTAGTGCTACCAAAGTAAATTGCTGCAAATTGTTATCAATTATTATACGCAATAATTTAGTGGCGTACGCGGGATTGGTAGCATATCCTGCTTTTCTTAAACCTTTTGCCCAACCTTCGTAATCGGTGGGATCTAATTTAAAAAGGAAAGCATAATTAGGGCGGTTTTTTAAAAAATCGGAGTGATCCTGGAAAGATGCTTCAACTGATGGGTATTTTCTAAAACATTCACCTTTAGCATCATCATCATGTAACATGGTTTCTCCGGTCCATTCCGATTTGCATTTAATTCCAAAGTGATTGTTAGCCTGGGAGGCAAGATCGCTTTGGCCACCACCGGTTTCTAAAATGCCTTGCGCCAATGTTATTGAAGCTGGAACCCCGGTCCTCATCATTTCGGCTATGGCTAAATCTTTGTATTGTTCAACATAAAAACTAGCTCTTGAATTTTCGTTTTGGGCAACCGCTGCAGATGTAATTGCAACAACAACCAGGGTAGTGATAAACTTCGGAAATCTAATCATCATTTCTTTTTTATCATTAATAATCCGTCTCGTACGGTTAGTATTACCTGTTCTACTCTTGTATCGTTTAATACATGTTTATTAAAAGCATCAATAGCCTGGGCGTTTTTCCCTTTTATAGGATCTTCGGTAACCTGGCCATGAAAGAGCACATTATCTGCTATGATAATTCCGTTAGCAGAAAGGCGCGGCACAATAATTTCATAGTAATTTATGTATCCAATCTTATCAGCATCAATAAATACCAAATCCCATAAATGGGGAAGTTGTGGTATAATTTCCACTGCGTTGCCGCGGTGCAATGTAATGTGTTTATCCTTTTTAGCCGCTATAAAATTTTTTAATGCAGTATTTGCGTCGGTTTCCCTGATTTCTATTGTGTGTAATTCACCATATTCCTGTAATCCTTCTGCCAGGCAAAGTGCACTATAACCCGTAAAGGTTCCAATTTCTAAAACGTATTTTGGTTTCAATATGTTGCTCAAAAACGATAATATCCTTCCCTGAACATGACCGCTTAGCATATGTGCCTGCGGGTGCTGCTCCATCGTTTCTTTATTTACCTGTTTTAAAATTTCATTTTCGGGCGATGTAAAATGGGCCGCGTATTGCTCAATTGCCGGGTTAATAATTTCAAATTCAGGCATAAGCCGTCAAAACTAAAAATAAATCATTCAATTTTTAAATATTACTGAACATTTTACACTTTCGTTTTAATTAATAGGGGTAACATTTTTCTGCCTTTAAAGAAAGTTTATGTACCCTGCATCATCACTCTGTGAAGCTTTTGTTGCGTCGCACTCTTGTACTTTTATGCTTATGGCAGCTTACATAATCTGTTATAACAAAATTCTTCGTAATATTTATTTAGGGATCACTGGGTTTACTACTGCATTTTCACTTGCTGGTTTCGATATCATCCACAATCCTAAAAAGGTAAATAAACCATTCAAAATCAATAATTCAATTCCTATCTGAAAACCACCAAACCATTTGGGTGCATTTACATCAACTATATAACAAAGGGCTGGGGCTAACAAACAAACTGCGGTAACCGAAAATGATTCGGGTAATTTTCTTTTAGTTAAAATTCCAAACGAAAACAATCCAAGTAATGGCCCATATGTATAACCTGCCACGCGTAAAATAATGTCGATGATGGATTTATTGTCAATCCATTTAAAAACCATTACACACAGCATAAATATAAACGCCATTATTATGTGAACGGTCATTCTCACTCTCTTCCGTTTTTTTTCCTGCCAGTATTCCTTACGATTTAAACCTATAATGTCAATACAAAACGAAGATGTTAATGCGGTTAATGCCCCATCAGCACTGGGAAAAAGCGCTGAAATTAAACCAATGATAAAAATCACCCCTATTACCGGGGGTACATTATTAAAAGCAATCTGTGGAAATATATTGTCGCCAATAATGTTTTTACCATCCAGCATAAAATGTAATTGCTCCTTTCCGTTTACCATAACGGTTTCGTAAAAACCGCCTTTACTCATGGCATATAAATAAAGCAATCCACCTAAAACAAGAAATATAAAAACAACCACCGCCTGTAAAACGCTTAACGTCAACATATTTTTTTGCGAATCCTTCAGGTTTTTAACGCTGATGTTTTTCTGCATCATCTCCTGGTCCAGACCCGTCATGCCAATAGTAATAAAGGCACCACCCAAAATTGATTTTAAAAAGAAATCAGCACTTTCAATATTGGTATTAAAAATCCGGGTGTAATTATTTTGTTGAAGTGCATTCCATGTATCGCCCAAACCAAAGTTCAACTGGTTCATTATATAAAAAACGCACACAATTAAGCCCAATAGCATAAACGATGTTTGTAAGGTGTCGGTAAAAACAATGGTACGCACCCCACCTTCAAACGTGTATAATAAAACCATAATCAGTATTACAAGGGCAGTAAGCCAAAAGGGTATACCCATATTATCCAATATAAAAATTTGCAGCACATTTATTACCAGGTAAAGCCGGGCGGTTGCTCCCAGGGTTCTTGAAATAATGAAAAATAACGCGCCTGTTTTATAAGAGAAAAACCCAAACCGGTTCAGCAGATAATTATAAATGGAGGTGAGGTTCATTTTATAATAAAGTGGCAATAAAACAAACGCAACCACCAGGTAGCCTATAACATAACCAATAACCACCTGGAAATAAGCAAAACCAGCCACACCCACCTTGCCGGGTACACTCACAAACGTAACTCCGCTCAACGAAGTGCCGATCATACCAAAAGCAACCAACATCCAGTTGCTATTTCGGTTGCCGATAAAAAAAGTTTCATTGGTACTATTGCGGCTGGTATACCAGGCAACGCCAAGCAATAAAACAAAATAAGCCAGTACAAAAGAAAACAAAAGTGTTGGTGACATAGTTGGTTAAGTTATCGTTACATCCCTTTTCGGTTGAAAAAAGTAATTAATAATGCTCTAATATTGCTTCGGCAATATACCATGCTATTATTACGCGGCGAAGTAACACTTTTATGTTAGTTTTTATACCGGTATCACATTGCTTTTTTTTATTGAACTTTTAAATTAACCACCAGGTTTATGCAATACAAATCACTGGCTGTTTTTTGCGGATCAAAAAACGGCGCTAACCCAAAGTTCATACTGCATGCACAGGAGTTGGGGACTTTTATGGGTAAAAATAATATTACACTCATTTATGGTGGGGGCAGTAAAGGTTTAATGGGGGCTGTTGCCGATGGAGTAATGAATAATGGCGGCAGGGTAGTGGGCATCATTCCCGAGGTTTTAATTGGGTGGGAACACCAACACAGAGGAATTACTGATTTGCAGGTGGTTGCCGATATGCATTCGCGCAAAAAAATTATGTACGATAAATGCGATGCTGCCATTATTCTCTCCGGAGGTTATGGCACTTTAGATGAGATGTTTGAAATGCTAACCTGGAACACTTTAAACATACACAACAAAAAAGTGATCTTGCTAAATACCGATGGTTTTTACGATCACCTGGTAGCACACATAAAGCAAATGCAGGATGCTGATTTTTTATATGAAACCTGGAACGAAAGAATTTTTGTATTCAGCGAACCCCAGCAAATTTTTAACGCTTTGGCCGAAGGTAAATGTTAAACCCTGTGCGTAAAATGGGCAATTTTGCCCTGTACGAATCAATATAAGGTGAGGCCATATTATCACCGGCATCAAACATAATCACGGTAAAAAAATTTGACTGGCCAACATTGCGGGTTCCATAACCCACACCCAACAACAGGCTGGGCGCTTCACGTTTAATTTTAAACGTATTGTCATTGCCACCGCTGCCCTGGTTCATATTACGCAGGTTGGTATTTATCCAATTGTATTCGGGCAAAGCCTGTATAAAAAAGCCACCCACCGGGTAAATACGGGTAAAAATTCCGCCACCATAATTTAAACTACGCTGCCGTATGCCATTGTTAACCTCGGCCCTGAACGAAAAATAATTGATATTGGTGGAGATGCCAGCATCCAACCATTTGGTTATACTATATCCAATTTCGGGATTGGCACCAACATTAAAACCACCACTCCAGCCACCAATGCCCAGGCCTATACCGCCACCAATAAAAATGTTTTCTTTTTTAAACTTTCCCGTTTGTTCGTTCACTTCATCCTGCGCAAAAGTACTAAGGGTTGTACCAAAAATTACAAGGCAAAAAAGTAGTTTCTTCATCGTATAAATTGTTAGGCTAAGATTGGTTGTTTTGTTCTAAAAATCAAAATTGCAAACAGTATTTAAGATAACATTGGCGGCTATTATGTAAGACGTAATGGTTAAAATTTGATTTTTGTACCCGGCTTTTATAATTCTATATAGCATTCTTGCGTCGCACACTTGTACTTTTTACCATGTGGCAACCGCTTAATTTTATATACATAATTTTAAAAAGTTATTAACCACGATTGTGGAAAATATCTTTTTAAACCATTTTTTAAAACCTCCCCTCGCCATAGCTTTGCGCCATGAAATACAATAGTACCACTTTAAGTAAATTAGAAAAGGTTTTAGAAGAGGCGGGATATGTTATCCGGTACGAGCGGGGAAATTTTCAAAGTGGGTACTGCATTCTGGAAGAGCGTAAAGTAATTGTATTAAATAAGTTTTTAAGCGTTGAAGGAAGGGTAAATACAGCTATGGAACTAATACCCCAGTTGCAGGTTAATTATGATATACTAACCCACGACTCACAAAAGGTATACGATGAGATTATAAAGAATGCAGCATTTAAAACACCTGAAGGCCCCGCCGATGAAACGACTTAATAATTGCCATGGTTTTTCTTATCATTTTAATCCAATAGTAAAAAATATTTTTATTTAATACTGCAGAATAAAGAACTAAAAGTAAAAGTAAGTGAACCGCCAAAGGTCGGTCAGGCTACAACAACGCCTGGCCGATATACTTCAGTTGGTATCATAAAAATTATAAAGCCGGTTGATTTAAATTTCATTTATCATTTTCGTGTAGGTTTGCGATGTGAGTTTTCCTCCAATTAAAATAACTTTTTTAGGTACGGGCACCAGCAGTGGTGTGCCTATGGTAGCGTGTGGTTGCGAGGTTTGTACATCTGGAAATAGTAAGGACAAACGCTTGCGTAGCAGTATACTGGTACAATCGGCCACCACAACTATTGTGGTAGATGCAACCCCCGATTTCAGGTGCCAGATGTTAAAGCATAAAATAAAAAAAATTGATGCAATACTTATAACCCATCCGCATAAAGACCATGTGGCTGGTATTGACGATACCCGGCCTTTTCAATTTTTTCAGCAACAAGCCACAAAAGTTTATGGTAATAAAATGTCGTTAACGGGTATTAAAAACGAAATTCCGTATGCCTTTGCCGAAGTAAGGTATCCCGGTGTGCCTGCTATTGAGTTACATGAAATTTCGCTGGAGCCTTTTACTATTGGCGACATACCCATTATACCCATAGAGGTATGGCATCATAAAATGTGCGTTTATGGTTTTAGATTTGGAAATTTTACTTATATTACTGATGCGAATCATATAGCAGAATCGGAGCGGCAAAAAATTTACGACAGCCAGGTAATTGTTTTAAATGCGCTGAGGCAAGAGGCCCATATTTCTCATTTTTCGTTGAGCGAGGCTATAAAAGTGGTAGAAGAATTGGGCGTTCCCCAGGCATATTTTACGCACATCAGTCACCAATTGGGTTTGCACAACCAGGTTTCAAAAACGTTGCCTGCAGGTATAAGTCTTGCCTACGACAACCTTACCTTATCACTTTAAGTTTCTTATTATATCCATTTTGTTTTTGTCAAAATAAATAGGGGCATTATGCATTACTGGTGGAAAAATGTTGTAAAAGATTACCTCACTTTCTCGCGGCGCGATAAAGTGGGTATAGCCACAATTGTTTTAATAATTATAACCTTGCTGGTGCTACCCCGGTTTTTTAAAAATCCCAGCCAAAAAATAGACAAGCAGGCCTTTATACAGGGGGTAGCTCAATTAAACATTTCAGTTGAAAATTATAGCAATGGCAATAAACAGTATGCCAGCGACGATGAGAATGAAGACCATTTTCGCCCTAAAAAAAATGTTTATGAAACAAATGTTACCGGTGAACTTTTTGCCTTTGATCCTAATACCCTAAATGTAGCAGGGTGGAAGCGTCTGGGCCTGAGAGATAAGACCATTGAAACCATTCAACATTTTTTGGAAAAGGGTTACAAATTCAGGCAGCCTGAAGATCTTAAAAAAGTGTATGGTTTAAAAATAGAACTTGCTGACCGGCTAATTCCTTATGTTCATATAGAAACTGCCGGCAATATTTACGCATCCAACACAAGTATTTCAAAACCATTATTTGAGCACGCTAGTGAAATTAAAAAGCCTGCTATGCGGGTTATTGATATTAATCAGGCCGATACAAGTGACTTTATTTTGCTTAGAGGTATTGGCAGTAAACTTGCAGCACGAATCGTAAATTTCAGGAATAAGTTAGGGGGCTTTACTTCGATAAACCAACTTGGAGAAACGTATGGGTTGCCCGATAGTACTTTTAAGAGTATACTGCCACAGTTGCAATGCGATCATCCATATCCGCAAACCATTAATATAACTGTA